>DATFRX010000099.1:0-8461 GCA_035262905.1 Nocardioidaceae bacterium | reverse complement strand
GCCAGCGAGCAAATCGATTGACTAGCGTTCGAGGACGGGCGTCGGCCACCACCACCTTCGGAGTCGGCGACGACACGCCCTGGCGCGAGGAGCTGACCTGCCCGGCGGTCTGGACCCGTCAATGGGGTCGCGGCCGGGTGTTCGTCTCCACCATCGGGCATAGGCTTGAGGATCTGGACCATCCCGACGTACGCATCCTGACCGAGCGAGGTCTGCTGTGGGCGAGCCGCTGACCAGGATCATCTTCGACACCGACCTGGCGATGGGCGACCCGGGCTCGGAGGTCGACGACGGCTTCGCGCTGGCGTTGGCGCTCGCCGATCCCGGGCTCCGGCTGGAGCTCGCGACGACGGTCGGCGGCAACACCGACGTGCACACCGCCACCCGACTCACCACCGAACTGCTAGGCGTCCTCGACCATTCGCAGATCCCCGTCGTGCCGGGTGCCGCCGGGCCGATCAACCCCGCCTTGCGGTGGCCCGGTCGCGAGTCGGTTGGGTCAGCGGGTCCGTACACCGCCGCTGAGATCGCACGGCGGGTCATGGCGGAGCCGGGTGAGCTGACGATCGTCGCAATCGGCCCGCTCACCAACGTCGCGCTCGCCCTGCTGCTCGAGCCCCAGGTCGCAAGTGCGGTCCGCGAGATCGTCGTGATGGGCGGCGTCTTTCTCAAGCAGACCAACAAGGGCCACATGCCAGGGGAATTCAACTTCTGGTGCGACCCGGATGCCGCCCAGGTCGTCTTGGACAGCGGAGTTGCGCTGCGCCTGGTGGGTCTCGACGTGACGTGCCAAGTACGCCTCACCATGGACGACGCGACCCAGATGGCAGCCGAAGGCGGCGAGTTCGGCCGGTTCGCAGCGGACCACACCCGGGCCTGGATCGCCCACCAGCAGCAGGTCAAGCCCGGCGAGCGAATCGAGCACGACAGCTGTGCACTGCACGACCCGCTCGCAGTTGCCGTCGTGACCGGGCCGGACCTGGTCACCTGGCAGCACGCGCACGTCGCCGTCGAGACCGCGGGACGGGTCACTCGTGGAGTGGCGGTCGCAGATCTACTGACGTCGGAAAACCCGCCCAAGGCGAACTGCCGGATCGCGACCGACGTCGACGCCGCCACCTTCCAGGAGCTGTTCGTGGAGCGGATGGCCGCTCTGCCGTGACGCGGAGCGCCGACGTCGTCGTGGTGGGATCGGTGAACCGCGACTACGTGTGCCGGGTCGACTCGCTCCCGGCGCCGGGCGAGACGGTCCTGGGCGGCGAGGTCTCGGTCGGTGCCGGCGGCAAGGGCGGCAACCAGGCCGTGGCCGCCAGCCTGCTCGGCGCTCGGACGGCGTTGATCGCCCGGGTGGGACGTGACGCCGACGGTCAGGCCCTGGTCGACGGCCTGGTCTCGGCGGGGGTCGACGTCGACGATGTGGCTGCGATCGAGACCCGCACCGGGCTGGCCTTCGTCCTCGTCGATGCCCGCGGCGAGAACTCGATTGTCGTAGCACCGGGCGCCAATCAGCGGCTGGAGCCGGACGCAGTTGCCGCGGCCGTACGCCGGCTGCTGACGCCACGCAGCGGCGTCCTCGTGACGCAGGCCGAGATCCCAGCCGAGACGTCGGCCGCCGCGATCGAGGCCGCGGTCGAGGCGGGTCGCCGCGTGGTCGTCAACCTGGCGCCCTACCGGCCGATCGACGAGGCGCTCCTCGCCCGATCTGACCCGTTGGTCGTGAACGAGGCGGAGGCGAGCGGCCTGCTGGGTCGCGAGGTCCGAGGCGCCGACCAGGCCCGGGCCGCGGCCGCCGAACTCGCCCGCCGCGCCCAGTCGGCGATCGTGACGGTCGGCCCCGAGGGCGCTGCCGTCGCTCGTGGCGACTGGGTCGAGCAGGTGCCGGTCGATCCGGTCGCTGCGGTGGACACGACCGGCGCCGGCGACGCCTTCGCCGGAGCGCTCGCGGCGGCCCTCAGCGCCGACTTCGACCTGCTCGACGCGGTACGGGTGGGCGTCCGGGCCGGTGCCTACGCGGTCGCTCGAGCCGGTGCGCAGGCGTCGTTCCCTACCGCGGCCGACCTCGGATTCCGGCGGTCGAGCACAGACCGATGAAGTGATTGGCCCGCGTCCGGCGCCCTGTCGATGGACGGCCTGGTCACCCACCGCTTCTCGCTGGAGCGGATCAACGAGGCATTCGCCGCCCTTCGCGACAAGCCGCCGGGGTTCGCGAAGGCGGTCATCACCTTCACCGACGGTTCCTGAGGGCGGGAGCTGCCGGTAGATTTGCCGAGTGGTCACGCCTGCCGGACGTCAGCTCCCCGACCGGGCCCGTGTCGTCGTCGTCGGCGGGGGCGTGATCGGCTGCTCGGTCGCCTACCACCTCGCACATGCCGGCTGGACCGATGTGGTCCTGCTCGAGCGGGACCGCCTCACCTGCGGCACGACGTGGCATGCCGCCGGCCTGATGACGTGCTTCGGGTCGACGTCGGAGACATCTACCGCAATCCGGCTGTACTCGCGTGACCTGTACGCGCGGCTCGAGGAGGAGACCGGCCAGGCCACCGGTTTCAAGCCGGTCGGCCTCATTGAGGCGGCCGCCGACGAGACCCGCTTGGAGGAGTACCGCAGGGTCGCCGCGTTCCAGCGGTACCTCGGGCTCGAGGTCGAGGAGATCTCGCCGCGGGAGATGGCCGAGCTCTTCCCGTGGGCTAAGACCGACGACCTGCTCGCCGGCTTCTACGTCCCCGGCGACGGCCGGGTCAATCCGGTCGACCTGACTGCCGCCTTGGCGAAGGGCGCGCGGCAGCTTGGGGCACGAATCGTCGAGGGTGTGTCGGTCGAGGACGTGCTGACCGACCGCGGACGCGTGACCGGCGTCAGGGTCTCCACGGGTGCATCCGGCGAGACGACCGGGATCGAGGCCGAGTACGTCGTCAACTGCGCTGGCATGTGGGCCCGCGAGTTGGGGGCGAGGAACGGCCTGGTGATCCCGAACCAGGCCGCCGAGCACTACTACCTGATCACCGACACGATTGACGGGCTCGATCCTGCCGCGCCGGTGTTCGAGGACCCCGCGTCGTACGGCTACTACCGCGAGGAGGGAGGTGGGATGATGGTCGGCCTCTTCGAGCCGCAGGCCGCGCCGTGGAAGGTCGAGGGCGTCCCGCGCGACTTCTCCTTCGGCAAGATCGCGCCCGACTGGGACCGGATGGGCCCGTTCCTGGAGAAGGCGATGTCCCGCGTCCCGATCACCCTCGAGGTCGGCGTTCGCACCTTCTTCTGTGGCCCGGAGTCGTTCACTCCCGACCTCGCGCCCGCTGTCGGTGAGGCTCCCGGGATCTGCAACTACTTCGTCGCCGCAGGCATGAACTCGGTCGGCGTCCTGTCCGCCGGCGGCCTCGGTCAGGTGCTGGCCCGCTGGATCACGTCCGGCCGGCCCGACGTCGACGTCACCGGCTTCAACGTCGACCGGTTCCGCCCGTGGCAGGTCGACGACGGCTACCGCGCCGCGCGTACCACCGAGATCCTCGGCACGGTGTACGCCGCACACACCCCCGGCAAGCAGCTCCGCACCGCCCGTAACAGGCTGCTGTCTCCGGTCCATGCGCGGTTGGTCGAGCAGGGCGGCTACCTGCGAGAGGTGTCTGGCTGGGAGGGCGCCGACTGGTTCGCCGGGCCAGGCATCACTCCGGCTGCCGAGCCGACCTGGGGCCGGGCGCCCTGGTTCGCGCAGTGGGAGGCCGAGCACCGGACGGTCCGCGAAGGCGTCGGCCTGATGGACATGAGTTTCATGGCGAAGTTCCGGGTGGAGGGCGATGAAGCAGGCGTGGTCCTGGACCGAGTCTCAGCGGGGGCGGTGAACGAGAAGGCCGAGACGATCACCTACACCCAGTGGCTCGACGAGGACGGCCGGATCGAGGCCGACCTGACGGTCACCAAGCTGGGCGAGGGCGACTTCTTCGTGGTCGCGTCCGACACCGCGCACGGCCACGCACTGGCCTGGCTGGCGCGCCACGCCGGGGATGCCGACTGCACGGTTACCGACGTCACTACCGACTACGGCCAGCTCAACGTTCAGGGACCGCGGTCGCGCCAGGTGCTCGCCGGGCTGACCGACGCCGACCTCTCGACGGACGTGTTCGGCTTCCGCACCGCGCGCTGGATCGAGCTCGCCGGCGTTGAGATGCTGTGCGTGCGGATCACCTATCTCGGCGAACTGGGCTACGAGCTCTACGTCCCCGCAGACGACTCCCTACGCGTGTACGACGCGTTGCAGGCCGCCGGGGCGGCGTACGGGCTGCGGCCGGTCGGGCTCAAGGCGCTGGCCTCGCTACGGATGGAGAAGGCTTACCGGGACTTCGGCCACGACATCGACAACACCGACTGCCCACTCGAGGCCGGGCTCGGCTTCGCGCTTGCCCTGGACAAACCCGGCGGCTTCGTCGGTCGCGACGCGGTGCTGGCTCGCAAGTCCGCCAACGCCGCAGCCGGTGGGATGGGTCAGCGGCTCACGCAGATCCGGGTGCTGGACCCCGACCCGCAGCTACATCACGCCGAGGTCCTCCACCGCGACGGTGAGGTTGTCGGCTACATCCGGGCGGCGTCCTACGGATGGACGCTCGGCGGAGCGGTCGGCCTCGCCATGGTCTCGAGCGGCGGCGACCCGGTCACCCCGGACTGGCTCAAGGCCGGCACGTGGGAGGTCGACATCGCCGGCATCCGGTACCCGGTCGAAGTGTCGCTGCGCCCGATGTACGACCCGACCTCGGCACGGATCAAGGTCTGACCGGAGCCCAGTTGCGCTTGTGCCAGCGGCGCGCGCGACCCGGGATATCTCATCGCGATGTACCTCGCTTCTCGAAGAGGTGCCTGGCGGCGCTGGCCGCGGTGTTGGAGCGAGCCTTAGGAACCGACCGCAATTCGGGGATCCGCGCATTATCCGTGGCGAAGGCGCATCATCATTTGCAGGGGAGTCCACGGAGGAGGGGTTATGACGAAAGCGCACGATGACGCGCTCGCGGCGTGGAGGGGCGACACAATGGGATTGACGCTCGAGGCGGAAGACGTCGAGCTGATCGACAATGTGTTGTGCCTCATTCCCGAGCTGCGGGCAGTTGCGTTTCTCGGCCGGGAGGCTCGCAAGAGAGGCTTGAAGTACCCGGTCCGAGACGTCGATCAGCTGGTCGCGCTGCTCGACGGAGACGCGATCATCCTGGCCGGGCACGGGATCGACGTCGAATCAGTCAGGAGCGCGTTGCCCGACGAGTGGTTCCCGCTGATCCACGAGGGCGAGCTCCTGAGTGCAACTCTGCTCGGCCTTCGGCGCTGTGAGGCCGAGGAGAAAGCACGGCTTCTCGATCACTACAGGTCGTACGAGAGGGAAGTGCCGGAGCGATCCGGCCGCTCCGCCGAAGACCCGGAGACAGGGGAAGAGTGATGGCATTCGCCGCCAGCATGACGTCGTACCGTTGGGTCCCCGTCAACGCGAACGGGCCGCGGGTGCGGATCTATGCGGGCCCTCTGATCCATGCCGCCCCGGTCCAGTGGGTCCAGTTCGCACGCAGCGCTCCGGGCTTGCCGGACGCGTCCATCACATTCAGCATCACGATGTGGTCGGCGGCCGCGCCCTGGTCCTTCTTCACCACGGGATTCGCGACGGCGTGGCGCGACATCGGCGCCATCGTGGGCACGGTGGACATCTTCAAACCGCCGTGGGACGCAGGGATCCCGATCTGGGCGCTGGCATCGCCGTGGGCCGAGTTCTTCGTCACCGCAAACCTGAGCTGCAAGGCGAACCTCTTCGTGCCGTGACACAGCGAGCAGTCCACCGTTGTGTCTTCGTGGGCGGTAAGCATCCGGTCGTTGCGGCGGGACCACGCTGCTTCCTCCGAGCGGATCGGCATTCCTGCCCATCCTCTGGTATCTCACAGCGTCGGCATGACTCCTCCCGACTAGGACGCCCATGGCCCCATTTCGGGGGCCACCTCTGCAGAATCGAGGGCTGCCATGTTGTACGCCCAATGCGTCTACTGCCGCAACGTTGCTCCGCTGGTTTGCACCGGCGTGCTCATGATGCATCCCCCGATGCCATGCGTCGCCACGTCGCAGGGACCGGCGTGCCGGTGGTGCGGTCCGATGCCGTCCGTCTATACGTGTTCTTCCTGCTTTCAATCTCAGACCCTCGCCGGGCCGACCGGTGGGCAGAGACCGGTGTTCCCAGGCGCTCAGCCCGCGGTGGCGCCGGTTGCCCAAGCCGGGTCGGGCTCGTCCGGTGGGAAGTACGACTGGCTCCAAGCCGCCGGCAAGGGCGTCGGCGAGGGCTTCATGAAGGGGCTGATGAGCGGGATGAACCAGGGCTCGGGAGGGCAGTACTCGTGATCACGCTGCTCAGCGATGCACTCAGCCAGGCCGCGACCGAGGACGCTCTCGCGGCCGAGCTCAGCGGCCTCGATCCCGGGCTCAGCGAGCCTGCGGCGCGGGCGCTGGCCGACGTACTCGCGCCGTTCCTTCGCACCCTCCCCGACGCCTTGGCCTGGGCTGTGGCAGCGGCGCGCGACCCGCATGGTGGTCGGGCTCTCGCGTTCGCCACCGGCTCGGTGCTGCACTACGTCATCGATGATGACGACCTCCTCCCGGAGTCGACTGCACCTCTTGTGGGCCTGGTGGATGACGCCTATCTCACGCATGCCTACGTTGCCGCCGTCCATCGCGCGTTCCCCGGGCTGACCACTCCGCTCGGCTACGAGCCCCCAGACCAGCGAGCGTTCGATGTCGCCGCTGCGCTGTTGCCCGCTGGCGTGGCGGAGTCCCTCGTCCGCACCTGCACCAGCACCACCGAGATCGCCCGTGCACTGTTCGCCGCCGGATCGCAGGATGCCGGCATCGATGACCCTCTGGTGCAGCTCGACCTACGCTTGGCCGACGCGGCGCAACTCGTCGGGTGATGGCTGACCCGACAACAGGCCGGGTGGCCGTGTCAGGATCGTCGCATGGTGTCGGTGTCGTCTGATCCGTCGACGTATCGCGGACTTGCCGAGCGCGCATGGGCGTGGGTGCAGACCCAGGTACGACACGGCGACGAGGGGCTGTGGCTCCCCGAGCATCCGGACCAGACGGAGCCGGGGGAGTATCCGTACGGCATGCATTCGGGTATCGGTGGCTTGGCGTATGTGATCGAGGAGATCCGGCTGACCCGCTCGCTGACGGCCGATGAGCTTGCGCTGAGTGCGGAGATCGGCGAGACGATAGTGCGTCGCATAGCCGTGGAGCCGACATCCGACTACTTCGACGGGCATGCCAGCATCATCGGCGTACTCACCGCTCTGCAGGTTCCGGGTGCCGACCTGGCGGTCGCGCGGCTGCAGGAGATCGCCACGCCGGATGGTTGGCCGGCGCCTTGGTTCGTGCCGCCGCGGACCGTCGCCGGGGCGCGCTGCAACGACGCGACGTTGGGCACTGCAAGCGTTCTACTCGGCGCGCTTTGGGCGGTCCGGCATGACGTGCCGGGCGCGGCCCAGGTTGCCGGTCACGCTGCCGACATTCTGCTGGCGGAGCAGGAGCAGCGGCCAGGAGGGGCGTACTGGCCGTTCGTCCCGCTGCGCTTCCTGCTCAAGGACGACGCACAGATGCCGAACTGGTCGCATGGTCAGGCCGGCATCGCCGCCACGTTGGCCGCGGCCGGAATCGTGCTCGATCGGTCCGACCTGGTGGAGGCGGCGGTCTCGGGCACTGAATACCTGCTGACCCTTGGCGATACCAGCGACGGCGGTCTCCGCTTCCCCCATGCGATCCCGGGAGAGGCCGACCTGGACACCTTCACGTACTCCTGGTGTCACGGACCGACCGGCACATCGTTGCTGTTCGCGGCGCTCGGCCGGGCCGGCGTCGCCGATGTCGGCGGCGCATCGCCGGAAGAGCTCGAGCTTGCCTGCATGCACTCGTTGCAAGTCTCGGGGATTCCCGAACGGCGCTACCCGGGCTTCTGGGACAACGACGGACGCTGCTGCGGCACTGCGGGCGCCGCGGATGTCGTCCTCAACGCGTGGCAGCGCTACGGCCGCGACCAGGATCTCGCCTTCGCGATCACCCTCGCCGACGCCATCGTCGACCGCGCCATCGACAGCGACGGCTACACGTTCTGGCGCTTCGTCGAGCATCGCAACGACGATCCGTTGCTCCCGCCTGGCCCCGGCTGGATGCAGGGCGCCGCCGGCATCGCGGCCTACCTCTTCCGGCTGGCCCGGCTTCTCGACGACGGCCGCGAAGCCGAGACCGCCCCGCGCATGGACACCTGGTGGGCGCTGCCAGAGTGACGACGTGGGCGATCGGCGACGTGAGGAGTCCCATGGCGAACCGATGGATCGGCGTGACCGTCGACTGCCTCGATCCGCAGCTCGTCGCGCGATTCTGGAGTGCGCTCCTGGATCGGTCCCCTGGGCCGAGCGAATCCGGGTGGGTCTACCTGGGCAGCCGCGACGATGCT
>DATFRX010000098.1:0-10277 GCA_035262905.1 Nocardioidaceae bacterium | reverse complement strand
CGCCGTCGGTGATCTCGGTCGGCGGCACGTCGCTGCGACACGCCGACAACGACCGGGGCTGGCGTGAGCGAGCCTGGCGGTTCGGCGGCAGCGGCTGCTCGGCGTACTTCGCGAAGCCCGCCTGGCAGTCCGACGCCGCCTGTCACATGCGGACGGCGGCGGACGTGGCGGCGGTCGGCGACCCGAACACCGGCGTCTCGGTCTACGACTCGTTCGGCCTGTTCGGCGAGAAGGGCTGGTTCGTCGTCGGCGGCACCAGCGCCAGTTCGCCGCTGGTCGCCGGGATGATCGCGTCAGCAGGCGACGCCGACAGCTTCAGCGCCGCCGATCTGTACGCCAACACCGGTGCGCTCCATGACGTCACCGGCGGTACCAACCGGACCTTCTACATCTGCGAGGGCAGCTACATCTGCAACGGCAAGCCCGGCTACGACGCGCCGACCGGCAACGGAACCCCCGACGGAGTGGAGGCATTCACTGACGTGACACCCTGATCCGGTGCTTCGGATCGGTCTGACCGGCGGCATCGGCTCCGGCAAGAGCGAGGTCAGCCGCCTGCTGGCCTCGCACGGCGCCGTCGTCATCGATGCCGATCTGCTGGCGCGAGAGGTCGTCGAGCCGGGTACGCCGGGTCTCGCCGAGGTCGTCGAGGCCTTCGGCGCCGGCGTACTCGCCGACGACGGCTCGCTCGACCGGCCGGCGCTCGGCGCCAGGGTGTTCGGCGACGATGCGGCCCGCCGCCGGCTGGAGGCGATCATCCATCCCCGCGTACGGGCCCGCGCCGCCGAGATCGAGGCGGCCGCGGACCCGGACGCGATCGTCGTCCACGACATCCCGCTGCTGGTCGAGACCGGTCAGGGCGACGCGTTCGACGGCGTGATCGTGGTCGATGCGCCGGTCGAGGTGCAGGTCGAGCGCCTGGTGGGCGAGCGCGGCTTGTCGGCGAACGAGGCGCAGGGCCGGATCGCGGCGCAGGCCTCCCGACAGCAAAGAGCCGGTGCCGCCGACTGGATCGTCGACAACACCGGCTCTCTTGCCGATCTGAAGTTGGCGGTGGCGCAGGTGTGGAAGGAGCTTTCCGACCAGGCCGGGTGACCTAGGCCGCGAGGTCCGGGTCGACCAGGCGACGCAGTCGGGACAGTGCCTCCCGCTCCAGCTGCCGGACCCGCTCGGCGGAGATGCCGTGGCGAGCCCCGATGTCGGCCAGCTTGTGCTGCCGGCCGTCGAGCAGGCCATAGCGGGCCTTGATGATGTCGGCCTCGCGCTCGCCGAGCTTGTCGATCATGGCGGTGAGGCGATCCCGCGACTCGACGTCGAGGAACGTGACGTCCGGGCCCGGGGTGGTCTCGCGAGCCACCAGGTCACCGAGCGAGGTGTCGCCCTCGTCGTCGACTGGCGTGTCGAGGCTGACGTGGTCGCGGCCCCACGAGACCAGGTCGAGGACCCGGTCGACGTCCATGTCGAGCTCGGCCGCGATCTCCGCCGGCTCCGGCTCGCGTCCGAGGGTCCGCTCCAGGGTGCGCCGGGCGGCGCCGACCTGGTTGAGCTCCTCGACCACGTGCACAGGCAGCCGGACCACTCGGCCCTGCTGCGCGATACCGCGGGTGATCGCCTGGCGGATCCACCAGGTCGCATAGGTGGAGAACTTGAAGCCCTTGGCGTAGTCGAACTTCTCGACTGCGCGGATCAGACCGGTATTGCCCTCCTGGACCAGGTCCAGTAGGGGCATCTGCGAACGGCCGTACTTGCGCGCGATCGAGACGACCAGGCGCAGGTTGGCATTGATGAACTCTTGCAGCGCGCGTCGGCCGTCGGCGGCCAGCCACTCCAGCTCCTCGCGGGTGGCGCTGCCGGGGGCACCGCCCTTGCGGCGTCCGACCCGGCCCTCGGCGAGCAGGTGCTCGGCCATCAGGCCGGCCTCGATGGCCTTACTCAGCTCGACCTCGCGCGCGGCGTCGAGCAGTGGCGTCCGGGCGATCTCGTCCAGATACATCCCGACGCTGTCGCGTCCTTCGTTCGCCTCACGGGAACGACGCGACTCGCGGGCCGGCTCCTTGGCCGACTCGCGGGTGATCGTAGCCGTACTCATGTGGCGGTCAACTCCTTCGTCCCATACCGGAGCCCCCCTGGCTCCGACACTGTGTATAACGCGCGGATACCCGTGATGGATTCCATCTCCTGCCCACTGTGATGTGGACGTTGTACCCAGGAGACGAGCCGCACGCCGGAGAAGTTGCCGCTCTCAGAACTTTCTCAGCCCGCCGTCAGGTCACGTTCATGTGACGACTTCGGAGGGCGATTCGGTGGCCTCGGGACGGGGCAGCAGCTCATGCGGCGCACCGGCGACGTCGAGCGCCCAGGCGTAGAGGTACGCGGTCTCCTTCCACGCCTCGTAGCGGCCGCTGACACCGCCGTGACCAGCCGACATCTCGGTCTTCAGCACCACCGTCGAGTCGTCGGTCGTGGTGGCCCGCAGCCGCGCCACCCATTTCGCCGGCTCGACATAGAGCACCCGGGTGTCGTGGAGGCTGGTCATCGCCAGGATTGGAGGATAGGCCGTGGCAGCGACGTTTTCGTATGGTGTGTACCCCTTCATGTAGGTGTACACCTCGGCATCGTGGAGTGGATCGCCCCATTCGTCCCATTCGATGACGGTCAGGGGGAGCGACGGGTCCAGGATCGACGTCAGGGCGTCCACGAACGGCACCACTGCGAGTACGCCCGCGAAGGCGTCCGGCGCCAGGTTGACGGCGGCTCCCACCAGGAGCCCGCCGGCACTGCCGCCGTAGGCGATCAGCCGGTCGGACGAGGTCCAGCGCTGCTCGCTGAGGTGCCGGGCCGCTGCGACGAAGTCGGTGAAGGTGTTGACCTTGGTCAGGGTCTTGCCGTTCTCGTACCACGCCCGGCCCATCTCGCCGCCGCCGCGGATATGCGCCACCGCGAAGACCATGCCGCGGTCGAGAAGTGACAGACGCGACACCGAGAAGGACGGATCGATGCTCGTCTCATAGGAGCCGTAGCCGTAGATCATCGCCGGGGCCGACCCATCACGCGGCGTGCCCTTGCGGCAGACCACCGAGATCGGGACCTGGGTGCCGTCCGGCGCTGTGGCCCACTCGCGGTGCTGCTCGTAGTCGGCTGCGTCGTAGCCGCCGAGCACCGGCTGCTGCTTGCGCAGGGCGAGCTTGCCGGTCGCCACGTCGAGGTCGTAGACGGTCGCCGGTGTGACGAAGGAGGTGTACGCCAGGCGGAACAGCGGCTGGTCCCACTCGGGGTTGCCCGCCGGTCCGCAGGCGAACAGCTCCTCGTCGAACTCGATCTCCCTCGGCTCGGCGTAGCCACCGTCGGTGAGCGCGATGACCGCCAGCCGGCTCAGTGCCTCGCGGCGGTAGCCCAGCACGAGGTGGTCGGCGAACGCGTCGATGCCCTCCAGACGGGTGTCGGCCCGGTGCTCGATGACGGTTCGCCACTGCTCCGGTCCGGGGTCGTCGACCGGCGCCTCGGCGAGGGTGAAGTTCTCGGCGCCGTCGTTGTGCAGGATGAGGAACCGGTCGGCGCCGGCGACCACGGCGTGCTCGAGGGAGTACTCCACACCGGTCCGCCGGGGTGCGACGACCCGCCACTCGCCGTCGGGCCGGTCGGCGTCCAGTACGCGTACCTCGGTGGTGATCTTGGAGCCGGCCGACACGACGAGGTATTTGCGGCTGCGGGTCATGCCGACGCCGACCCAGAACCGGTCGTCGGTCTCCTCGTAGACGATCTCGTCCTCGCCCGCCGACGTGCCGAGGCGGTGGCGCCAGACCCGGTACGGCCGCCAGGTGTCGTCCACCGTTACGTAGAAGAACGTCGAGCCGTCGAGCGACCAGGTGCCGCCGTAGAACGTGTTCGGCACCTCGTCGGGCAGCAGCTCGCCGGTCCCGAGGTCCTTGAACCGCAGCGTGTAGCGCTCGTCGCCGACCGTGTCGGTGGCATAGGCAAGCAGGTCGCCGTCGACGCTGACGTCGAACGTGCCGAGCGAGAAGAAGTCGTGTCCTTCGGCCTCGGCGTTGCCGTCGAGCAGCACCTGCTCGCCGTCGACGTCGACACCGGGCTCGAGCGTCGGGGGAGTCCAGTCGGTGTCGTCGGCGATCCGGCAGCGGCAGTGGAGGGCGTACTGCTTCCCCTCGAGAGTGCGGCTGTAGTACCACCACGCTCCTTGCCGGGTCGGCACCGACAGGTCGGTCTCGAGGGTCCGCGACTTGATCTCGTCGAAGATCGACTTGCGGAGTCCCTCCAGATGGGCCGTCTCCTGCTCGGCGTAGGCGTTCTCGGCTTCGAGGTACGCGAGGACCTCCGGGTCGTCCTTGGCGCGCAGCCACTCGTACGGGTCGACGACCGTGTCACCGTGGTGGGTGCGCTCCGTCGGGACCTGCTTCGCGACCGGGGGAGTCAGGCGATCCTGCGTCATGAGATGACCGTATCCGGCCGTCCAAGTCGGCGCGGTGCAGCATCGGGTCGCCGGACGGGAAGGTGAGCACCGGGCCGTCCGGACGCTCCTGGGTCTCGAACCGGACCGTGACCCGCCCACGGCCGGATCCCCACACCCAGCCGAGCCCCCACTCGTCATGGAGTACGTCGCTGCCCGGTGGCCAGGAGCGCTCGGCAGGCGCCGCGGCCGACGGCTCGTCGACCGGGTCGGGCTCCTCCTCGGAGTCGTCCGGCTCGTCGGCGAACAGGTCGTCCTGGATCCAGTCCGCGAGGCCCGAGACGCCGACGCCGAGCAGCCGTACTCCCGCGGTCGTGTCCAGCTCCGCCAGCAGCCCGGTGGCCAGCCGGGAGATCGTACGGCCGTCGGCGGTCGGTCCGGCGAGCGTCGTGGAGCGGGTGTTGGTCGAGAAGTCGTGGTGGCGGACCTTGAGGGTGATCGTCCGGCCGGACAGTCCCGCCTTCTCGAGACGCTCGGCGACCCGGACGGCCATCCGCCTGACGATCGCGGTGAGGACGGCACGGTCGACCAGGTCGGTGTCGAAGGTGTCCTCGATGCTGATCGACTTGGTCTCGCGTTCGGCGACGACCGGACGGTCGTCCTCGGCACGGGCCAGCAGGTAGAGCGCGTTTCCGTGGGCGGCGCCGAGCACCCGAGTCAGCTCCTCCCGGGAGATCGTCTCGAGCTCGGCGACGGTGTGGACACCGATCCGGCGCAGGCGCTCGGCGGTGGCCGGACCGACGCCCGGGATCACGGTGACCTGCATCGGCCGCAGCAGGTCCCGCTCGGTGCCCGGCGCGACGACGAGCTGCCCGTCCGGCTTGGCGAGCTCGCTGGCGATCTTGGCGACCAGCTTCGAAGTCGCGATCCCGATCGACGCGGTGAGTCCACCCGTGCGGCTGACGATCTCCGCGCGGAGGCCGGCGGCGAGGGCGGCCAGCGCCTCGGGATCGGCGTCGGCCGAGGGCTCGGCGGCGGCCAGGTCGACGAACGCCTCGTCCACCGACAGCGGCTCGACCAGCGGCGACAGCTCCCGGAGCCGGCCCATGACCACCTGGCTCTCGCGGCGGTACGCGTCGAACCGCGGCGACAGGAACGCCGCGTGCGGGCATCGGGAGCGGGCCTCCGACGTCGACATCGCGGACCGGACGCCGAACGTCCGGGCCTCGTACGACGCGGTCGCGACCACACCCCGCCGTCCGACGCCGCCGACCACGACCGGGCGGCCGCGCAGCGAGGGCTTGTCGCGCTGCTCGACGGCGGCGAAGAACGCGTCCAGGTCCAGGTGCAGGACCGTGGCGTCGCCGCGCATATCCACATCGTGGCAGCAGCGCCCGACAATCCACAGGCCGGCCGAAACCGGCCCGACCAGCCTCGTTCGGCGCCCACCATGGCCGGCATGACCGACGTCTCGCAAGAACCTCTGGGCCAGCCCGTGCGGGTTTCCGATCTCGGCGACCTGCTGGCCGGCCTGCCCGTCCTGTTCGGCTTCCGGCCGACCGACTCGCTGGTGGCGATCTGTCTCGAGGAGCCGCTGGGCCGGGTGGGATTCCGGCTGCGGGCCGACCTGCCGCCGCCCAAGCTGGCCGGCCAGGTGGCCGACCACCTGCTCGGCGTGCTCCGTCGCAATACGGCCGAGGTGGTGCTCGTGGTGGCCTGCTCGGACCAGCCGGCGGTCGCCGAACCGGCGGTGACGGCGCTGGTGGATCGGCTGCGTTCGGCGGGCATCGACGTGCGGGAGGCGGTGCGCTGTGACGGCGGCCGCTACTGGTCCTACGTGTGCGGCGATCCGCGCTGCTGCCCACCCGAGGGCCGGGTCTACAACGAGGGCTCGGCCCGGCTAGTCGCGGAGGCGGTGCTGGCCGGAATGGAGTTGCTCCCGGACCGGGCCGCGCTCGCCGCCCGTGTCGGACCGGTCGGCGGTGCCCTTCTCGAGCGGATGGAGGACGCGACCGTCGCGGCGGCCAGCGAGATGCTCGCGGCCATGGGCGACCGCCAGCTCGCGACCATGCAGTCCGATCGCGAGCTGCTCGAGACCGGCGTCCAGCGCGTCACCGAGATCCTCGACCGACGGCTGGTGGGCGCGAGCGAGGAGCCGACCGACGAGGAGGCCGCCCGGCTGTCGCTGTGGTGCTCGCTGCCGGTCGTCCGGGACACGGTGTGCGCCTCGATCGACACCGACGGCGCGGCCGACCACCTCCGGATCTGGTCGAGCGTGGCCCGCCGCGTGGTCCCGCCGTATGAGCTGCCGGTGCTCGGACTCACCGGGTTGAGCGCCTGGCTGAGCGGCGACGGGGCGCTGGCCTGGTGCGCGATCGAGCGGGCCGACACGATCGATCCGGACGACTCGCTGACCGGGCTGCTCCGCGAGCTGCTGGTCCAGGCGACGCCGCCGTCGGAGTGGGTTCCGCCGTCCCGGGAGCGGATCTGGCGCGACATTCGGGTCCTTTGATGCTGGTGCTACCACGCCGAGTGGGCCAGGCTTGTCCCCATGGGACGGGACGTTGAAACCCGCGCGTTCACCCGTGAGGATCGGACGCGGCACCGGGAGAAGGTCCGTCAGAACCTCGATGTCTTCGAGCGGATGCTGCGCGAGGCGAAGTTCGAGACGGGGAAGCCCACGACGGGCATCGAGATCGAGCTCAACCTGATCGACGGCGACGCCGATCCGGCGCTGAAGAACGCGGAGGCACTCGAGGCCATCGCCGACCCGGACTTCCAGACCGAGCTCGGTCAGTTCAACCTCGAGATCAACGTCCCGCCTCGACGTCTGGAGGGTGGCGGCTTCGCCCGCTTCGAGAGCGACGTCCGGGCCAGCCTTAACTCGGCGGAGGACGAGGCCAGCAAGGTCGGCGCCCACCTCATGATCGTGGGCATCCTGCCGACGCTGCGCCCGGAGCACATGCAGGCCGACAACCTGTCGGCCAACCCGCGCTACGCCCTGCTGTCCGAGCAGATCCTCGCGGCGCGTGGCGAGGACATCCTGATCGAGATCGACCGCGTCGACCGGCTGCGCACCACCGCGGACAGCATCGTCCCGGAGGCCGCCTGTACCAGCACCCAGCTCCATCTGCAGGTGGGGCCGGAGGAGTTCCCGGAGTACTGGAACGCCTCCCAGGCGATCGCCGGGATCCAGCTCGCAGTCGGGGCCAACTCACCGTTCCTGCTCGGCAAGGAGCTGTGGCGGGAGACCCGGATCGCCCTGTTCGAGCAGGCCACCGACACCCGCAGCGAGGAGCTGAAGGCCCAGGGCGTGCGGCCGCGGGTCTGGTTCGGCGAGCGCTGGATCACGTCGATCTTCGACCTGTTCGAGGAGAACGTCCGCTACTTCCCGGCCCTGCTGCCGATCACCGAGGACGAGGACCCGGCCGAGGTGCTGGACCGGGGCGACACGCCCGAGCTCGCCGAGCTGCGGCTGCACAACGGCACGGTCTACCGCTGGAACCGTCCGGTCTACGACGTGGTGCGGGAGCAGCCGCACCTTCGGGTCGAGAATCGGGTGCTTCCGGCTGGGCCGACCGTCGTCGACACGCTCGCGAACGCCGCGTTCTACTTCGGCCTCACCCGGGCCCTGGCCACCGACGAGCGGCCGTTGTGGTCGCAGATGTCGTTCTCGGCGGCCGAGGAGAACTTCCACGTGGCGGCACGCGAAGGCATCGACGCCCAGCTCTACTGGCCCGGCCTGGGCACGGTGCCGGCCGCCGAGCTGGTGCTGCGCCGGCTGCTCCCGATGGCCTACAAGGGACTGAACGACTGGGGTGTCGACCCCGACGAGCGGGACCGGCTGCTCGGCGTCATCGAGCAGCGCTGCGTTCGGCATCGCAACGGCGCCTCCTGGCAGTGCGAGACGTTCCACGACCTGTTCGACCGCGGCTCCTTCGACCGGATCGACGCGCTCCGCGGCATGGTCGCTCGCTACGTCGACCACATGCACAGCAACGATCCGGTGCACGCCTGGCCGTCGGCCTGACGCTCAGGCGCCCTCCTGGGACGTCGAGGCTCGCTTCGGTGTCCGGCCGGGAGTCGACCACCGCCGGCCGGCTCCGTCCGGCAGCAGGAGCCAGCCCCAACGCGTCACGACCAGGCACTTCGGCGGCCGGCCGGCGTAGGCGGCGGCCGAGTGCCGTAGCGCCGCCGCCCACTCGTGGTCGCCGTCCCCGGCCTCCGGCGGCCCGGGCCGGGTCCACACGGCGAGCAGATCGCGACCGGGCGCGTGGCTGAGCAGCCGCATCGCGATCTCTCGGCGAAGCGGCCAGTCGAGCGGCGTCGGATCGGCGGACATGGTCGGTCGGCCGCTCCACCAGGCCAGGTCGCCCTCGGCGACACCCAGCCCGTCGAGGGGGCTGATCGTCATGGACGGCGTCAGGCGGCGGGTCGCGATGCTCGCCCGGAGGCCGGTGACCCGGGCGGTCGCGAGCCGGGCGATCGAGGGGTCGACCGTCGTGGCTGCCTCGATCCCGTCGGCCGGCTGGTCTGGATCCGTCGTCACGCACCTAGCTTGTCTCGACGAAGATCGCGCGATCCGCGCTGTCCACAGGCCTGGTCCGATAGCCTTCGCGAGGGCACGTATGCCGAGGTGGTCCGACAGAGGGAGGCCGCACATGGGCAGCATCGTCGTGGGTTACGTCCCCAAGGCCGAAGGTCGTGCCGCGCTGCGCCGCGCCGTCGAGGAGGCGCAGCTGCGCAAGGCGAAGCTGGTCATCGTCAACTCGCACCGCGGTGGACGCGAGTTCGACCAGGACGACGCCCTGGAGACCGAGGCCCAACTGCAGGAAGTGCGCGACCAGCTCAAGGAGTCCGGCGTCGAGCACGAGATCCGCCAGCTCGTACGCGGCATGGACGCGGCCGAGGACCTGATCTCGGTCGCCGAGGAGGTCAGCGCGGACTTCGTCGTGATCGGTCTGCGGCGGCGTACACCGGTCGGCAAGCTGATCCTCGGCAGCAACGCGCAGCGGGTCCTGCTGGACGCGACCTGCCCGGTGCTGGCCGTCAAGGCAGCTGAATGAAGAAAGTTTCGGGGTGTCGCCAGGGTCGGATGTGTCTCGGGGCTTACGACGTGGCAAACTGATCGATGCCGCAGTTGACTCGTGGCTGGTGAGCTGCGCGCAAAATACCCGTCATCGAGAGGTCATACGTGTCGCCCCGCGCTTCCTGGCAACTCCCCGAGAATCTGCTGTCCGACCCCACGCTTCATGGGCTTCTGCGAAACGGGCGAAGTCACGGTTCGGTCACAGTTGACGCGTTTGAGGAGGCGGTGCAGACCGCTGGCCTCGACGCCGGCGGGCGAGCCGCCCTGCTGGACCTCCTGCTGAGTGAGGACATCCGGATCGACGGAGCGACCGCGGACGAGCCGGTGGCGACGCCGGTGCTCGCTGCGACCAGCTCGGTCAAGGCCCGGGCCGCGAAACGGGCGGCTGCCAAGAAGGCCGCCGCCAAGAAGCCCGCGGACAAGAAGAAGCCGGCCGCGAAGAAGGCGGCCACCAAGAAGACCACGTCCAAGCGCACCAGCCGCAAGAGCGCGAAGTCCGGGTCCGAGTACGTCGAGATCGAGGTCCCCGGCTCGCTCCGCAAGGACGCCAACGGCAAGACGATCCTCCCCGACATCGACGATGCGGTCTTCGAGAAGGATCTGGCCGAGGACCCGACGCTCAAGGAGGACGAGAAGGAAGGCTTCGTCCTCTCCGCCGCCGACGAGGCCGACGAGCCCGAGCAGCAGGTCATGGTGGCCGGCGCCACCGCCGACCCGGTCAAGGACTACCTCAAGCAGATCGGCAAGGTCCCGCTGCTCAACGCCGGCCAGGAGGTCGAGCTC
>DATFRX010000097.1:0-12488 GCA_035262905.1 Nocardioidaceae bacterium | reverse complement strand
CTCGACCACGGTCCGACCGGTCAGTGCCGCAGCGGTCGCGACTGCCTTCGGCTCCGGCGAGCAGTACCACTGGCCGTCACGCGGTAGCAGCCCGCTTGCACGCAGCGCATCCAGTCCGGGCGCGGCGTCGGGCGCCAGATCCCAATGGTGCGGCGCCGTCGTGGGGTCGACCGCGGACCGCCCGTGGCGGACCAGGGTCAGCCGAGTCATGACGCGTCGACCAGCAGATGCAGGATCAGCCAGCACACCGGTGCGACGATCAGGAGCGAGTCGAGGCGGTCCATGATGCCGCCGTGGCCGGGCAGCAGATTGCCCATGTCCTTGATCCCGATGTCGCGCTTGATCAGCGACTCGCTGAGGTCGCCGAGCGTCGCCGACAGCGCGACGGCACCACCGAGCACCAGGCCGACCCAGGTCTCGCCGTCCAGCAGATAGACGACGGTCAGCCAGCCGGCCAGGACACAGGCCAGCACCGAGCCGGCGAACCCCTCCCAGGTCTTGGCCGGACTGATCGTCGGCGCCATCTTGTGGCGGCCGAGCTTGTAGCCCGTGACGTAGCCGCCGACGTCGGAGCACACCGTGACGAGGAGGAAGGTCAGGACCCGCCAGTCGCCGTCGTCCTCGGCCAGCATGAGCACCGCGAACCCGGCGAGCATCGGGACCCACGCCGTGACGAACACACCGGCGGTGACGTCGCGTACAAATCCGTCCGGTCCCTCGGCGAGCCGCCACACCATGGTGCCGATGACCGTGAACGAGAAGGCGACGGACAGTACCTCCGCCCCGCCGAAGTAGGCGCCGGTGAGCATCGCGGCACCGCCGACGGCCACCGGGACGAGCGGCAGCCGGATGCCAGCGACGGACAGCGCGTTCGAGAGCTCCCACAGGGCCAGCAGGATCGCGAGTACGACGACACCGAGGAAGACCGTCTTGATAACGAAGAGCGAGCCGATGATGACAACGCCGAGCACGACGCCGACGCCGATCGCGGCCGGCACGTTGCGGCCACCACGGCGACGGCGCTGCGGCGCGGCCGAGCCTTCGCCGTCCGCATCGGTTCCGACGCGGCCAGGCCCGGCCGAGCTATGAGATGCCATCGATGGTCGCGCCTGTCACCGGGTCCGAGTCAGACCTCGATGAGCTCGGCCTCCTTGTGCTTGAGCAGGTCGTCGACCGCATCGACGTGCTTCTTGGTGAGGCCGTCAAGTCGCTTCTCGGCGCTCATGACCTCGTCCTTGCCGGCGTCGCCGTCCTTCTCCATCTTGTCCAGCGTCTGCTTGGCATGGCGGCGGATGTTGCGGATCGCCACCCGGCCGTCCTCCGCCTTCGTCTTGGCGAGCTTGATGTACTCCTTGCGACGCTCCTCGGTGAGCTCCGGCATCACCAGGCGCAGCACGGTGCCGTCGTTGGCCGGATTGACACCCAGGTCGGAGTCGCGGATCGCCTTCTCGATCGCCGTCATCGAGTTCTTGTCGTACGCGGAGATCACCACGACTCGCGGCTCGGGGATGTGGAACGAGGCGAGCTGCTGGATCGGCGTCGGCGAGCCGTAGTAGTCCGCCGTGAGCTTGGCGAACATCGCCGGATGGGCCCGGCCGGTGCGAATCGCCGCGAACTCCTCCTTGGCGAACTCCACGGCCTTGTCCATGTTGGTGTCGGCCTCGCGCAGTGTGTCGTCGATCACGGCGTACTCACTCCTGGTCTTCTCGCGGTCGTACGCGGATCAGTCCGCGTGGACGAGCGTGCCAATCTTCTCACCACGGAGGACTCGGGCGATGTTGCCCTCCTCGGTCATGCCGAAGACGATCATCGGCAGCTTGTTCTCCATGCACAGGGCGAACGCCGCGGCGTCGACGACCCGAAGGCCCAGCCGGATCGCCTCGTCGAAGGTCAGCTCGTCGTAGCGCGTCGCCGCCGGATTGGTGCGCGGGTCGGCGGAGTAGACACCGTCGACGCCGCTCTTCGACATCAGGACGACGTCGGCCTTGACCTCAAGGGCGCGCTGCGCGGCGACTGTGTCGGTCGAGAAGAACGGCATCCCGGCACCGGCGCCGAAGATGACCACGCGGCCCTTCTCGAGGTGCCGCATCGCCCGACGCGGGATGTACGGCTCGGCGACCTGTCCCATCGCGATCGCGGTCTGTACCCGGGTCTCGACGCCGTGGCCCTCGACGAAGTCCTGCAGCGCGAGGCAGTTCATCACGGTCCCGAGCATGCCCATGTAGTCGGCCCGGCCGCGGTCCATGCCGTGCTGCGACAACTCGGCGCCGCGGAAGAAGTTGCCGCCGCCAACCACGACAGCGACCTGGACGCCCTCCTTGGCGACATCGGCGATCTGCCGCGCGACGTCGTTGACGACCTCGGGGTCGACGCCGACCTTGCCGCCGCCGAAGACCTCGCCGGACAGCTTCAGCAGCACGCGACGATATGAGTACGTGGGCTCGCCCGGCGAGGACAGTGTCATGGGCTTGAGTCTGCCACCCGGACTTAAGCTCCGCCCACTTCGAACCGGGCGAATCTCTTCACGGTCACACCGGCCTCGTCCAGAACGCTGCCGACGGCCTTCTTCTGGTCGAGGACCGAAGGCTGCTCGACCAGCACGACGTCCTTGAAGTAGGCGTTGACCCGGCCCTCGACGATCTTGGGCATCGCCTGCTCGGGCTTGCCCTCGTCGCGCGCCTTGGCCGCGGCAATGTCGCGCTCCTTGGACACCTCGTCGTCCGGCACCTCGTCACGCGTGACGTAGGCCGGTCGCATCGCGGCGATCTGCATCGCGGCACCGCGGGCCGCCTCGAGGTCGTCGCCTTCGTACTCGACGATCACGCCGACCGCGGGCGGCAGGTCGCTGGCCCGGCGGTGCATGTAGCTGGCGACCTGGCCGTCGAAGACCACGACCCGGCCGAGCTCGAGCTTCTCGCCGATCACGGCGGCCAGGCTCGAGATGTTCTCCTCGACGGTCTTGCCGTCGGCGAGCGTCTCGCCCAGCAGGCTCGCAACGTCAGCGGGCTTTGTCGCGGCCGCGTGCGCCACGATGTCGGTCGCGAGCTGCTGGAACTGCTCGCTCTTCGCGACGAAGTCGGTCTCGGAGTTGAGCTCGATCATCGCGCCCTCGGTGGCCGCGACCAGACCGGCTGACGCGGTCCGCTCCGCGCCGCGCTTGGCCGCCTTGGCCGCGCCCTTGACGCGCAGGATCTCGATCGCCTTGTCCATGTCGCCGTCGGCCTCGGTCAGGGCCTTCTTGCTGTCCATCATCCCGGCACCGGTCATGTCCCGGAGCTTCTTGACGTCCGCGGCGGAGATGTTCGCCATGTGCCTCTCGTCGTCTTTCTCGTCGCGCGACAGGAGTCGCTGGGTGGGGTGGTGCGTACGCCTGCGGCGGGCCGGCCGTTATTGGTCGACCGCGCCGCCGGACGGTGCTGCGCTCAGCTCTGGGAGGCGTTGGCCTCGACGGGCTCCGACGGGGCCTCGCTCGCCGGGGTGTCCTCGGTCGCCGGCTCGGCCGTGGCGGCAGAGCCGTTGCGCTCGGTCCCGTTGGCCTCGCTCGGGGCGGCCTCGCTCGGGGCGGCCTCGCTCGGGGCGGACTCGGTCCCAGCGGACTCGGTCCCAGCGGACTCGGTGCCGCTGTCCGATCCGGACGCAGCAGCCTGGCCCTCGGCCGCGTAGAGCTCTCGCTCCCACTCGGCCAGCGGCTCCTCAGCGCCGAGCTCGGAGCCCGGCTCGTCGCCCTTGCCGCCGGCGCGGGCCATCAGGCCCTCGGCGACCGCGTCGGCGAGGACGCGGGTCAGCAGGGTGACCGAGCGGATCGCGTCGTCGTTGCCCGGGATCGGGTAGTCGACGTCGTCCGGGTCGCAGTTGGTGTCGAGGATCGCGATGATCGGGATGCCGAGCTTCTTGGCCTCCTCGACCGCGAGGTGCTCCTTCTTGGTGTCGACCACCCAGACGGCGGCCGGGACCCGGCCCATGCCGCGGATACCGCCGAGGCTGCGCTCGAGCTTGTCGCGCTCACGCTTGAGGCCGAGCAGTTCCTTCTTGGTCCGCCCGGAGCCGGCGACGTCGTCGAAGTCGATCTCGTCGAGCTCCTTGAGCCGCTGCAGCCGCAGGTGCACGGTCTGGAAGTTGGTCAGCATGCCGCCCAGCCAGCGCTGGTTGACGTAGGGCATGCCGACTCGGGTCGCCTGCTCGGCGATCGCCTCCTGGGCCTGCTTCTTGGTTCCGACGAACATCACCTGGCCGCCCTTGGCGACGGTGTCCTTGACGAACCGGAACGCGCTGTCGATGTAGGACAGCGACTGCTGCAGGTCGATGATGTAGATGCCGTTGCGCTCGGTGAAGATGTAGCGCTTCATCTTCGGGTTCCAGCGCCGGGTCTGGTGCCCGAAATGTACGCCGCTCTCCAGGAGCTGACGCATCGTCACGACGGCCATGGCCGTTTCCTCCTCCAGGGACACCGTCCGCGGCGTCCGTTGTGGTTGTCCGCGCCGACTGTCGTCGGCACCCTGACGCCCGACACGCGACCCACCTCAGTGAGGACCACGGGACGCGCTCCGCCTTGCGGCTGGTAGCGGGCGTGCGAAGTCAGCCTCATTCAGAGGCCGCCAGGAGGAAGTGTACGCGATGGATGTGCGGTCACTCACGTCGAGATTGCGCGGCTTCGGACCCGAATGGGCAAGCCGCGCAATCCCGACGCGAAGCGGACGCTGCTGTCAGCTGTCCAGGTTGCTCATGACGTGCTTGATCCGGGTGTAGTCCTCGAGCCCGTACATCGACAGGTCCTTGCCGTAGCCGGAGTGCTTGAAGCCACCGTGCGGCATCTCGGCGACGATCGGGATGTGGGTGTTGATCCACACGCAGCCGAAGTCGAGGCCCTTGGCCATCCGCATCGCACGGCCGTGGTCCTTGGTCCACACGCTCGACGCGAGTCCGTACTGCACGCCGTTGGCCCAGGCCAGCGCCTGGTCCTCGTCGGAGAACTGCTGCACGGTGATGACCGGGCCGAAGATCTCGTTCTGGATCGCCTCGTCGTCCTGACGAAGGCCGGACACCACGGTCGGGGCGTAGAAGTAGCCGCGGTCGCCGACTCGCTCGCCACCGATCTGCAGCTCCGCGTGGTCGGGCAGCCGGTCGACCATGCCAGAGACCCGGTCGAGCTGGTTCGGGTTGTTCAGCGGGCCGTAGAGGATGTCGTCCTCGTCCGGCGCACCCGTCTTGGTGTTGCGAGCCTGCTCGGTCAGCGCCGCCACGAAGTCCGAGTGGATCCCCGGTCCCGCGAGCACCCGGGTCGCCGCGGTGCAGTCCTGGCCCGCATTGAAGTAGCCGGTCTCGGCGATCGTCTCGGCCGCGGCCTCGAGGTCGGCGTCGTCGAACACGACGACCGGCGCCTTGCCGCCCAACTCCAGATGCACCCGCTTCAGGTCGTCGGCCGCCGACCGGGCGACCTCCATGCCGGCCC
The DNA here is from genome assembly GCA_035262905.1 of Nocardioidaceae bacterium. GTDB lineage: Bacteria > Actinomycetota > Actinomycetes > Propionibacteriales > Nocardioidaceae > DATFRX01. The sequence continues at coordinate 7,039 of DATFRX010000097.1, read as the reverse complement.
GGACCGAGCCGGTGATCGACACCATCTGCGGCGTCTTGTGCGTCACGAGGGTCCGGCCGGTGTCACGGTCGCCGCAGACCACGTTGAGCACGCCCGGCGGGAAGAACTCGGCCGCCATCTCGGCCAGCAGTACGGTCGACGCCGGCGTCGTGTCGGACGGCTTCAGTACGACCGTGTTGCCGGCTGCCAGGGCCGGACCGATCTTCCAGATCGCCATCATCAGCGGGTAGTTCCACGGCGTCACCTGGGCGCACACGCCGATCGGCTCGCGCCGGATCATCGACGTCATGCCGGACATGTACTCCCCGGCCGAGCGGCCCTCCAGCACGCGCGCGGCGCCGGCGAAGAACCGGATCTGGTCGACTGATGGCGGCAACTCCTCGGACTTGGTGAGCTCGCGCGGCTTGCCGGTGTTGCGGACCTCGGCGTCGACGAGGTCGTCGGTGCGAGCCTCCATCGCGTCGGCCAGCTTCAGCAGAGCGAGCTGCCGCTCGGCGGGCGTCGTGTTGCCCCACGACTCGAACGCGTCCGCGGCGGCGGACACCGCACGTTCGACATCCTCGGCGCCGGACATCGGCGCGGTGGCATAGACCTCGCCGGTGGCCGGGTCGATCAGGTCATAGGTCGAACCGTCGGCGGCCGGCACCTGCTGGCCCCCGATGAAATTTCGCAACTCAAGCTTGTCGGACATCGGGGCCTCCACCCGTACGGTCAGCGGTTTGGACAAGCGGAATGCGCGCATCGTACGCAGAATCCCGACGTAATGAGAAGGCCCGCTATCGCATCGCGACGATATCCGTAGATTGGGCCAGCTCAGGCCTGGTACACCGGCACACCGTCGACGTAGGTCGCCACCACCGGGGTCGTGGCGATGTCCTCGACCGGGCCCGCGAACGGGTCGCGCTCGAGTACGGCGAGGTCGGCGAACCGGCCGGGCTCGATGACCCCGCTCTCGTCGAGATGCGACACCCACGCCGATCCGGCGGTGTACGCGGTGAGCGCCGTGGCCAGGTCCAGCCGCTCGTCCGGCAGGAAGGCGGGGACGTCCGGGCCGTACTCGGGCAGCCGCCGGTTGACCGCGACGTGGATGCCTTCGAGCGGGTTCACGCTGCTGACCGGCCAGTCACTGCCGCCCGCGAGCCGGGCACCGGCCTCGCGCAGGGACCCGAAGGGGTACTGCCACGACGACCGGGGCTCGCCCAGGAACGGAAGGGTCAGCTTGTCCATCTGCGGCTCGTGGGAGGCCCACAACGGCTGCATGTTCGCTGTGACGCCGAGGGTCGCAAAGCGCGACACGTCGTCGGGGTGGATCACCTGGATGTGCGCGATGTGATGCCGCCGGTCCGAGGGCGGATTGGCCCCGGCCGCGGCGGCGAAGGCGTCCAGCGCCTCGCGTACGGCCCGGTCCCCGATCGCGTGGACATGGACCTGGAAGCCTTCGGCGTCGAGCGTCGTGACGTACTCCTTCAGCGCGACCGGGTCGACGAACGACAGTCCGGTGTTGCCGGTGGGACGGCCGTCGGCGTCGAGGTACGGCTCGAGCATCCCGGCGGTGAAGTTCTCCGCGATGCCGTCCTGCATGACCTTGACGCTGGTGATCCGGAACCGGCCGGCTCGCAGCCGCTCCCGTTTGGCCAGCAGGTCCGGGATCTGCTTGGCGCCGAGCTCCCGCTCCCACCACAGGGCCCCGGTGACTCGGGCGGTCAGCCGGCCGTCGCTCGCGGCGTCGACGTAGACGTCGGCGACATCGGTGATGCTGGCGTACTCCCCCACGATCGCGTCCTGCCAGCCGGTGATGCCGAGCGAGTGGAGGTACGACTGTGCGCTGAGCAGCGCGGCCATCCAGTCGTCGTACGTCGGCTCCGGTGCCAGCCGGCCGACCAGGTCCATGGCACCCTCGTGCAGCGTCCCGGTGGGGCGGCCGTCGGCGTCTCGCTCGATGCGACCGTCGGGCGGATCCGGCGTGTTGGCGTCGATCCCGGCCAGCTCCATCGCCCGGGAGTTCACCCAGCCGCCGTGGTGGTCGCGGTTAGGGAGGAACACCAGACGGTCGGGGACGATCGCGTCCAGATCGGCGGCGAGTGGGGTGCCCCCGACGAAGGCCGGCATGGTCCAGCCGCCGCCGGTGATCCACTCGGCATCTGGATGCGCGTCGGCATAGGCCCGGATCGTGTCGAGATATGCCTCGCGGTTCTCGTGCGGGGTCAGATCGCACCGCATCCGCTCGAGGCCGCCCTGCACCGGATGCACATGCGCATCGACGAAGCCCGGGATCAGCAGACCGCCGGCCAGGTCGACCACGCGGGTGTCCGGTCCGGCGAGCTCGGCCACGTCGCCGTCGCCGACCGCGACGATGCGCCCCTCGCGTACCGCCACGGCACCGTCGAAGGGCAGGCGGCCGTCCGCGGCGAAAATCCTGCCGCCGGTGAAGACCAGGTCAGGCTGCTCAGCTGTCATGCGTGCTCCTCGGTCGGCTCCGGCCCGCTGAGGGTAGGCAAATTGCGAGACACGCCGGCGTGTTTCGCAATTTGGCTACCGCCAGTGGACGGTGGGCGATCGCGGTCATCAGCGTCCCTCCAGCAGAGGGCCGGCCGGATCGTGGTCGAGTCCGCGCCGGGCGGCGGCCAGCGCCGACAGCGCCTCGAGTACGACCCGGTTGGCGAGGTAGGCGGTGATCTCGGCGTGGTCGTACGGCGGTGCCACCTCGACCACGTCGATGCCGGCGATCGGCAGCTCCAGGCAGATCCGGCGCACCGCGTCGAGCAGCTGCCGGGCCGACAGGCCGCCCGGCTCCGGCGTTCCGGTGCCAGGCGCGTGGGCCGGGTCGCAGACGTCGATGTCGACCGACAGGAACACGCCGTCGCAGTCGTCCATCGCGATCCCGAACGCCTCGTCCAGGCAGTCGTCGAGGCCACGGGCTCCGATCTCGGTCATCTCGTACGACCGCATCCGCTGCTGCGCCATCCACTCCAGCGTCGGCGGCTCCGGCCAGTAGCCCCGCAGCCCGATCTGCAGGAACCGGTCGCCACGCAGCGCGCCGGACTCGATCAGGCGCCGCATCGGCTGACCGTGGCCGTAGAGCGACCCGAACGCGGTGTCGCCGGTGTCGGCGTGGGCGTCGAAGTGCAGCATCGAGATCCGGCCGAACCCGTGGTGGCGGGCGACTCCGGTCGCGTCCGGCAGTGTGACCGTGTGGTCGCCGCCGATGATCAGCGGCAGTGCGCCACCGGATCGCACCGCGTAGACGGCATCCTCCAGCGCCCGGATCGACGCCATGACGTCGCCGGAGTACATCATCACGTCGCCGGCGTCGCGTACGACGAGATCCTGCAGGGCGTCGACCCGCAGGGCCAGATGCGGCCGGCTGCCGTCCTGCGGCAGATAGCAGGCCTGGCGGACCGCCATCGGGCCGAACCGGGCGCCGGACCGATGGGAGGTGCCACCGTCGAACGGCGCCCCCAGGATCACGACATCGGCGTCGGCGAACGACGCGGGGTCCTCGAAGTCGCAACGCTCGACGCCGAGGAAGGTCAGGTCGGGTCCGTACACAGCAGGCATGATCCTCCTACGGATTTCGTCGCGAACGACGCCGTAAACGTTCGGGATACCGATCAGACATCGGATGTCACCACGAATTCCCTTGAAGTCGTGTCGTGCTCCACGGCAGAATAGCCCGCATACGGACGCCGTGGGTGCGTCTGAATCGCTCGACTCACGAGGTGATACATGACCTCCGCGAACTCCCCCGGAGGCAGCACCGGCGACGACTTCGCCGAGCTCCAGTCAGCCGCGCATCAGCACCTGTGGATGCATTTCACCCGGCACTCGTCGTACGAGGATCACGAGATCCCGATGATCGTGCGCGGCGACGGGATGTATGTCTACGACGCCCAGGGCAGGCGCTACATCGACGGGCTGGCCGGACTGTTCACCGTCCAGGTCGGACATGGTCGCGCCGAGCTTGCCGAGGCCGCCGCCAAGCAGGCCAGCGAGCTCGCCTTCTTCCCGATCTGGTCCTATGCGCATCCGCAGGCGATCCGGCTCGCCGAGCGGCTGGCGGCGAACGCGCCGGGCGATCTGAACCGGGTGTTCTTCACGTCGGGCGGCGGCGAGGCCGTCGAGACCGCGTGGAAGCTCGCCAAGCAGTACTTCAAGCTCACCGGCAAGCCGGGCAAGCACAAGGTGATCAGCCGCGCGATCGCCTACCACGGCACACCGCAGGGGGCGCTGTCGATCACCGGGCTGCCCGAGCTGAAGGAACCGTTCGAGCCGCTCGTTCCGAGCACCCACCAGGTGCCCAACACCAACTTCTACCGCGCCCCCGAGCACGCCGACGACGAGAAGGCGTTCGGGCTGTGGGCGGCCAACCGGATCGCCGAGGCCATCGAGATGGCCGGGCCGGACACGGTCGCGGCCGTGTTCCTGGAGCCGGTGCAGAACGCCGGCGGCTGCTTCCCGCCGCCACCCGGCTACTTCCAGCGGGTGCGTGAGATCTGCGACGAGTACGACGTGCTCTTGGTCTCCGACGAGGTGATCTGCGCCTTCGGCCGGCTCGGCCACATGTTCGGCTCCGAGCGCTACGGCTACGTGCCGGACATGATCACCTGCGCCAAGGGACTGACGTCGGGCTACTCACCGATGGGCGCGACGATCGCGTCGGAGCGGCTGTTCGAGCCGTTCGCCAACCGGCCGCCCGAGGCCGGATCCGGAGCGCTGCGGCACTGGAAGGGCGAGTCGATGTTCGCCCACGGCTACACCTTCGGCGGCCACCCGGTGTCGGCCGCGGTCGCGATGGCGAACCTCGACATCTTCGATCGCGAGGGCCTCTACCAGCACGTCCAGGACTCGGCCGGCGCCTTCCGTACCACCCTGGAGAAGCTTCAGGACCTGCCGATCGTCGGCGACGTCCGCGGCGACGGGTTCTTCTACGGCATCGAGATGGTCAAGGACAAGGCGACCAAGGAGACCTTCGACGACGACGAGGCCGAGCGACTGCTCCGCGGCTTCTTGTCGAACGCGCTGTTCGACGGCGGGCTCTACTGCCGCGCCGACGACCGCGGCGATCCGGTCATTCAGCTGTCTCCGCCGCTGATCGCCACCCAGGAGCACTTCGACGAAATGGAGCAGATCTTGCGGTCGGTGCTGACAGAGGCCTGGACCCGTCTCTGAGCGCCCTACCCCCGGCGCAATCAGCACCGCCCGCAAGATCTGGTGGCCGGATTTACGAGTCGAATCCCAGTCCGAGCCGATCGAGCAGCCGTAGCCACGCGTTGCGACGGCCGTCGTTCGCGTCGGCCCGTGCGAGCGACCAGCGGGTGGCCTGGACTGCGGCCCAGCGCACCGGCTCCGGCGGGAACGGAGTCGGCCGGCTCCGTGTCATCCGCAGCCTGGTCCGCTCGGTCTCCTCGCCGGCCAGCAGGTCGAGCATGACGTCGGCGGCGAACCGGGTCGCGGCGACACCGAGCCCGGTGAAGCCCGCCGCGTACGTCGCCCGGCCCCGCATCGCCCGGCCGTAGAACGCACAGAACTGCGTCGAGGTGTCGACGACGCCACCCCAGGTGTGGCTGAGCCGGATGTCGGCCAGCGCCGGGAACGTCTCGACCAGGTGCTCGTAGAGCAGCTCGAACGTCGCGGTGCGCTGGTCGAGGTCTGGCGTGATCCGGCTGCCGTAGTGATAGATCGCGTCGTAGCCACCGAACAGGATCCGGTCGTCGCGGGTCAGCCGGTAGTAGTGGAACTGGTTGCCGCTGTCGCCGATGCCCTGCCGGCCGGCCCAGCCGATCGCCGCGCGCTGTGCCGGATCGAGCGGCTCGGTCACGATCGCGTAGTCGTAGACCGGCACCGTCAGCAGCCGGATCCGCCGAAGCAGCGAGGGGTACGCGTTGGTCGCCAGTGCGACGGCACCGGCGCGGACCGTACCGCCGGGCGTGACGACGCGTACCGCTCCCCCGCGCCGGGACAGTCCGCTCGCCGGCGTCCCCTCGTGGACTCGGACTCCCGCGTCGAGACAGGCTTGCCGCAGTCCCCAGGCCAGCCGGGCCGGCTCGACGAGGGCGACCTCGCGATCGAGCTGCGCGCCGAGGTAGGTCGGCGAGTCGACCAGCTCGCGCAGCCGGTCCGGCGGCAGCCACTCGACATCGACGCCATGCTCGCGCTGAACCCGGATCGAGTCGCGAAGCTCGTCGACCTGATAGGGCTCGGTCGCCACGTCCAGCTCGCCGGTGCGCTCGAACCGGCAGTCGATGCCGTGCCGCTGGACGGTCGCCTCGATCGCGTCGAGGTTCTCCGAGCCCAGACGCAGAAGGGCCTTCAGGTCATCGGGCCATCGGGACATGCCGTTCTCGAAGCCGTGGGTCAGGCTGGGCGAGGCGAAGCCGCCGTTGCGGCCGCTCGCCGCCGATCCGCAGGCGTCGGCCTCCAGCAGCACGACGTCGTGACCCGGGTCGCGCTCCTTGGCGAGCAGCGCCGTCCACAGTCCGGTGTAGCCGCCGCCGACAACGACCAGATCAGCCTCGGTGTCGGACTCCAGCGGGTCGGAGGGCTCCGGTCGGCTCGGATCGTCGAGCCAGTACGGCACCCGGGCCGCGTCGGCCGACGCCCTCGTGTACGACGCCGTCATCCCACGGCACGCGCTCCCCGGCGGCGCGGGCCGAAGGTTGCGGCGAGCACGATCAGCACGGAGATCAGGAACATCGACGTGCCGACCACGTTGATCTGCATCGGTATCTCACGTTGCGCCGAGCCCCACACGAACATCGGGAACGTGACCTCGTTGCCGGCGTTCAGGTTGGTCACGATGAAGTCGTCGAAGGACAGCGAGAACGCCAGCAGCGCGGCGCCCAGGATGCCGGGGAACACCAGAGGGAACGTCACGCGCCAGAAGGTCTGCCACTCGTTGGCGTAGAGGTCCATCGCCGCCTGCTCGAGGTTCTGGTCGAGGCCCGCTAGTCGTGCCTTCACCGTCACGATGACGAACGACAGGCAGAACATCACGTGCGCGATGAAGATCGTCCAGAACCCGAGCCGGCCGCCGAACCCG
>DATFRX010000096.1:0-3929 GCA_035262905.1 Nocardioidaceae bacterium | reverse complement strand
CCAGCCAGGGCAGCGCCATCAGCGCACCGAACCGGGCGAAGCTCAGCCCGCTTGCGGCGAGCCCGAGCAGGTTGGTCAGGTTCGACACCGGCAGCAGCAGCGATGCCGTGTTGGACAGGTGCGTGCAGGCGTATACATGCGGCTTGGGTCGCGCGCCCAGGCGAGCGGCCGTCGCGAACACGACCGGCGTCAGCAGCACGATCGTGGCGTCCAGGCTCAGCACCGCCGTCGTCACCGACGCGACGACGAACACGTGCGCTAGCAGCCGGCGGGGCCGAGCCGCCGCGGCCTGCGCCAGCCACGAGCCGAGGGCGCGGAACAGACCCTCCTCCGCGCACAGGTGAGCCAGCACGAGGACGGCCGCAAGGAAGCCGATGACCGGCGCCAGCTGCTGGATCTCGTCCCAGGCGTCATCGAGAGGGATCGCCCCGATAGCGACCACGGCCACGGCGGCCGGCACCGCCACGATCGCCTCCGGCCAGCCCCAAGGGCGGATCACGGCGCACGCGAGCACGCCGACCAGCAGCGCGACCGACAATCCCTCCGCCAGCCAGCCGGTCAAGGCCGGACCCACGAGGCAGGCACACGATCTCCCTTGCAGTCGCTCCCGGCGCCAGTGTGCCCGCCGGCCTCGTGGGGTGGGTCAGCGACTCAGCAGGGCGTTGACCTCGCCGTACGGCAGCTCATCGGCCAGGCTCGAGTACGTGCCGGCGTCGAACAGCTCACTCGCGCCCCGGCGCACCAGGGCGTACGCGGCCCGCACGATCGTCGATCCCAGGCTGACCCGGGCGACGCCGAGGTCACGCAGCTCCGAGACCGACGGCGATCCGGGCCCGACCAGGATGTTGAGCGGGGCGTCGATCCCCTCGGCGAGCGCCCGGATGATCTCCGGATCCTTGACGCCGGGCACGAAGACCCCATCGGCGCCGGCTGCGACGAAACCGGCGGCTCGATCGAGCGTCTCCGCCAGCCGGCCGGACTCTGGGCCGACCGCCGCCAGGTAGGTGTCGCTCCGGGCGTTGACGTAGAGCGGGACGCCCAGCGCGTCTGCGGCCTCACGAGCGGCCGCGATCCGGGCCGACTGATCGGCCAGGTCCCGCAATGGGCCTCCATTGTCGTGGGTCGCGTCCTCGATGTTGACGCCGACCGCGCCCGCCGCGATCACCTCCCGAACCGTCTCGCCGACCCCGTCGGCATCGGTCGAGTAGCCGCTCTCGACATCCGCTGTCACCGGCAAGTCGGTCACCGCGGCGATCTCGCGGATCCGGTCGATCGCGACGGCCCGGTCGAGTCGATCGCCATCGGCGGTTCCGAGGCTCCACGCAACGCCTGCGCTGGTCGTGGCGATCGCCGATGCCCCGGCCGCCTCGACGAGACGTGCGGTGGCGACATCCCACGCATTCGCGAGACACAGCACCTCGTCGGCGGTGTGCAGCGTGTGGAAGGTCTTGGCGGTCTGGGCGGCTGCTGGCGGGATAGCGGTCATGCCACCAGTCGACCAGGTCGCGACCCGATGTTCACGCGGGATTCGGACCCGATAGCTGGAGTCTGGCGGCGACTGCGTCGCAGGGAGGAAACTGGCGGGTAGGCCACGCGAAGGAGGCCGCCATGACCACCAAGACCTGGACGGTGCAGATCCGGCTCGACGAAGAGACCGACACGACGGCTGCAGAGGCCGTTCTGGATGCCGAAGGCAAGCCGGAGCTGCATGGGAGCGGCCGGAGCAGACGCAACCCGGACGACCCCGCCGTACCGATGATCGGTGACGAGCTCGCCGTCGCGCGTGCGCTTTCCGACCTCGCCCATCAGCTGCTCGATTCGGCCGCACAGGACATCGAGTCGTCGACCCGGAAGCCGGCTCAGCTCCAGTTCTAGGACTCGACCGAGTCTGCACCCGGCCGCCGACGCCGGGGCAGCCCGGCGACGACGCAGGAGTAGGACAATCCGATCAGGTCGAGGACCTCCTCGTCACTGACCCGGCCGCCGATCCGGACCGCCACCCAGTGGCGCTCGGCGAGCGGACGGGCGACGGCCACCTCGTCCGGGTACGCGTCATGCAGCTCCAGGATCGTCGCCGGCGGAGCCTTGATCGCGACCCGGCAGCCGCTGCCCACCCAGCCCGAGTCGGTGAGCGGAATCCACGCGAACACCCGGCCGCCGACCTTGACGGTCAGCAGGTCGTCGCCGAACGGGTAGTCCTCGGTCGCCTCGTCGTACGCCAGTGCCGCCCGGATCAGCTCCTCGCGCGTCATGGCGACCGGCCGTACCTGCCTTAGCTCGAGTCCGATTGCTTCGCGGCGGCAGCCTCGCGTAGCCGCTCGATGACGAAGCGGTCGACCCGGTCGCCGACGAGGCGTACCTCGTAGTTCTCGACGCCGACCCAGGCCGCCAGGTCGGGATAGCCGAGGATCTCGACAAGCTCGGCCACCTCGTCGGCCAACTCGCCCTCGATCGTGAGGAGATCTGCCTCGTCCGGGCGATCGAAGTAGATGTGATGCAGCTCGAGCAGCCGGGTGAGCTCGGCGCATGGGTCCGGATGGTCGTCGATCCGCAGGTCGTACGCCAGGTCGTCGCCCGGCGTGTACGCGCCGGTGTCTGACACGACCAGGAGCGCGGCACTCTGCCGGCCGCGACGGTCGCCGCCTTCGGCATCACCGGCGCGAAGGGCGGCGAGCAGCCGCTCCGGCAGCGCGAGGTCTCGGCCGCCGAGCCACGAATCGCGCATCGCGTCGACGACCTCCGGCCCGACCAGGATGTTGCCCTGGATGGCGTAACCGTCGCCGTGCACCCCGCCCGCCCAGTCGAAGCACTCGGTGCCGGTGAAGGTCGCCGCTCGACCGGCCGCGTCCACGACGCCGACCTGGCGGTGCTCCCTGCCGTCGTCAGCCGCCAACAGCGCAGCGACCGTTTCGGAGGCCGTCCGGCCGTCGACGAGCTGCGCCAGACCGTCCCGTTTGTACAGGGTGTTCGCGAACGCCTGCGTGGCAATCGCCCCCACGCCGAGGCGGGCCGCCGGGACGGCTGAACCGACCGCGAGGAACTTCGATGCGACCGCAACACCCCAGGCCAACCCGTCGTCTGAACGGGCGACGATCGAAAAGGTCACTGGCTGAACGTACCGTGACAGGTACGTGACAGCCTCGAGCTGCCCATTTGCAAATCGCACACAACACGTAAAATGGGCCGGGTCGAAAGGGGAGTGCTGATGGCCTCAACACGATCCAGCTCGACCAGAGCCCGGCGCCTGGTCGGTTTCGGAGCCGGCGTGTTGTTGGTGGCCGTCGCCACAGGAGCCCGTAGTCCGAGCAGCGGAGTGGACGCTTTCATCAAGCCCACCGCAGTGCCGCTTCGGGTCAATCCGATCCCTCAGGTCGTCGCCGGCGCGGTTCGGGATGTATCTCGGCCGGCCATGCAATCGCCCGGCAAGGTGATGCCCGCAGTCGGCCCGCTCAACTGGTCGGAGATCCCCGCGCCCGCGCTGCGCGCCTACCAGCAGGCCGCGGCCGTGATGGCGCAATCGGCTCCGGGTTGTGGCCTCACCTGGCAGATGCTGGCCGGAATCGGCCGGGTGGAGTCCGACCACGGGCAGTTCGGCGGCGCGATCGTCAACGCCGACGGCTCGACCACCCCTCGGATCTACGGCGTTCCCCTCAACGGGAAGGGCAATGTCGCCGCCATCTCCGACACCGACTCCGGCACGCTCGACGGCGACGCGACCTGGGACCGCGCGGTCGGACCGATGCAGTTCCTCCCGACCACCTGGGACGTCGTGGGCGTCGACGCGGACGGTGACGGCGTCGCCAACCCGAACGATCTCGACGACGCCGCCCTGGCCGCCGGCGTCTACCTCTGTGCCGGCGGCGGCGACCTGTCGGACCGCTCCCAGCTGGAGCAGGCGATCTATCGCTACAACCCGTCGGACGAGTACG
>DATFRX010000095.1:0-2917 GCA_035262905.1 Nocardioidaceae bacterium | reverse complement strand
ATGCTCGGCACGACGAACAGCGACACGTTCTACGTGACGTCGAAGGCATGGGGCAGCGAGGGCGGCAACGACATCTCCCTCGAGACCCGTAATCCGGGCGCTGCGAACCAACCGCTGTCGGTCACGGTCACCGGCAACGCGATCGTCGTCTCGCTGGCGACCGACGGCTCCGGCGCGCTGACGAGCACGGCCGCCCAGGTGGTCGCGGCGATCAACGCCTCGCCCGCCGCCTCGGCACTGGTGAGCGCGTCGACCTATCGCGGCAACGCCGGTGCCGGCATCGCGGTCGCCGGGAGTCAGCAGCTGACCGACTTCCTCCACGCACCGGCGTCGGTCTCACGGGAGCCGTTCCAGGTACGAGCGCTGCGGATCGGCAAGCACCGCGACGGGTCGAAGCCCGGCGTACTCGCCTACGCGCAGGAGCACGCGCGCGAGTGGGTGACTCCGCTGGTGACGATCGAGACCGCCGAGCGACTGTTGCGCAACTACCACAACGACCCGGCGACCAAGAAGCTGGTCAACGGACTCGACATCTTCATCATCCCGTCGATCAACCCCGACGGCGCCCACTACTCGATGTACGACAATCCCGGGCAGCGCCGGAACATGACCGACTACTGCGGGCCGGAGAACTCCGATCCCAACCGCCGCAACTCATGGGGCGTGGACGTGAACCGGAACTTCAGCGTCGGTTCGCGACTCGACGGCTACACCGGAGCGTCCGGCTCGTGCACCAACGACGTGTACTCCGGTCCGTCCGAGCTCTCCGAGCCCGAGGCGCGCAACGAGGTGTGGCTGACCCAGCAGTTCCCGAACATCAAGTTCGCGATGAACATCCACTCCTACGGCGGCTACTTCATGTGGCCTCCGGGCGCGTACGTCCAGAACGGCCGGGTCCCGCTGCCCCGTCCGACCGTCGGTCAGGAGGACTACTTCTGGGCGTCGTCCAGCCACATCCTGTCGGCCGTCCAGGCCTGGCGCGGCACGGCCACCTGGCCCGGTCGTACCGGTCCGGTGATCGACGTCCTCTACTCGGCAGCCGGCAACTCGGCCGACGAGGCGTGGTACAACCGCGGCATCTTCGGCTGGGACTTCGAGGTCGGCGCGGACCTGTGGGATCCCCAGCAGCGGGACTGGAACCCGGTCGGATTCCAGCCGCCGTTCTCCGAGGGCTACCAGGAGGCCATGGAGTTCTCGAACGGTCTGACCGGGCTCTTCGAGGTCGCGCTGGCGTACGGCAACGACCACAACGCACCGCGGTCGCAGGCGAACCTGACCGACAAGGGCGTGGTCTTCACCGCGAACGAGCCGGTGACGGTCCACTACACGCTCGACGGCAGCCGTCCGGACTACTCGTCGCCGATGGTGCAGTCGGCCGGACTGCGTGAGGGTCCGGAGCCGATCGCACTGCCGTCCGGACGGACGACGGTGAAGTGGTTCACCGTCGACGCCGCCGGCAACGTGGAGCGCAACTACGACCCGAACGGTCACGGCGACCAGTACCGCTCGGCCACCTTCGTCGTCGACTAGGGCTCGCCCGCACCCTGGCGACGACGCGACGGGCCGGCTCTCAGGAGGGAGCCGGCCCGTCGACGTTGTACGTGGACTCGCCGGTGCCGGACCGTACGACGATGATGTCGGCCGGCACCGACGTGGGGTTGCTCTCGCGATGGACCGCATCCCTCGGGACGTAGAGGAAGTCGCCGGGCACGGCCTCGACCGTCTGCGAGCCGCCGGGCCCGAACTCGATCCGGAAGGCGCCGGTGATGACGTAGATGACCGTCTCGTACTCACCGTGGTGGTGCCATCCGGACGTCATGCCGGGCTCGGTACGGACGAAGCCCGACCACATGCCGTCGGTGACGAACGCCTGCCGCCGGTCCATGCCAGGCGTCTGCGGTCCCGGTCGCCGGTCCGACGGGGTCACGAGGAGGACCGGATCCTGTCGCTGCGCCATGCCGATTCAGCCTACGGTCTTCTCGAGCCTAGCCAGCTCGTCGTCGACGACTGACGAGTCGAGCTTGGTGAAGATCGGCGTCGGCTGCTGCAACGGTGTGCCCGCTGCGATCGGCACCCGGGCCCATGCCGACCCGCCGTCGTAGTCGCCGGTCAGGATGGGATAGCCCGGACCGCCGTCGAGATCGTCCACCTCCCGGATCTCGGGGCCTGGTGAGATCGCGCCGGAGCGGCCGAGCGCCTCGTGGATCCGCTGCGCCGAGTGCGGCAGAAACGGCGCCAGCAGCCGATTGCAGTCGTCGACCACCTGCGCCGCCACGTGGAGCACGGTCCGCATCCGGTCCGGATCCTCGGTGCGCAACTTCCAGGGCGCCTGCTGCGACAGGTAGCCGTTGGCCTCCATCGCGACCCGCATCGCCTCGCCGATCCCCTGCTTCTGCCGATGCCGCCCGATCAGGTCCCCGACGGTGCCGAAGGCGGACTCCGACGCGGCTAGCATCGACCGGTCCGCGTCGGTCAGCTCGCCGCGCTCCGGGATCGACCCGACGTTCTTCGCGATCATCGACACGGTCCGGTTCACCAGGTTGCCCCACGTGTTGACCAGCTCGTCGTTGTTGCGCCGGACGAACTCGGCCCAGGTGAAGTCGGTGTCCTGCGTCTCGGGTCCGGCGACCGCGATGAAGTAGCGCAGCGCGTCCGGCCCGTAGCGCTCGAGTACATCGCGTACGTAGATCACGACCGAGCGGCTGGTCGAGAACTGCCGGCCCTCCATGGTGAGGAACTCGCTGCTCACGACCTCGGTCGGCAGGTCGAGCGTGCCGTACTGGCCCGGGCTGCCACCGTAGTCGCCGCGGCCGTCGTACCCGAGCAGCTCCGACGGCCAGATCTGCGCATGGAACGTGATGTTGTCCTTGCCCATGAAGTAGTAGGACAGGGCCTCGGGGTCGTTCCACCAGGCCTG
>DATFRX010000094.1:0-3399 GCA_035262905.1 Nocardioidaceae bacterium | reverse complement strand
CCGTTGGTCTTCGGCGTCATCTTCGCCGTCGGCTTCGTCTTCGTCTCGATCGAGCAACTGCATCGCGAGGCGAACGACCGGCGCGACGAGCTCCGCCGCACGCTGTCGACCTACCTCGATCTGGTGGCGATGGCGATGGCCGGCGGTCGCGGTCACCCCGAGGCGTTGCCGATGGCGGCCCAGATCGGCAGCGGCTGGACCTTCGAACTCCTCGAGGACACCGTGGTCGGCGCCCGCGACGCGGGGACGACCCCGTGGGCCGCGCTTGGCGAGCTCGGTCGGCGGTGCGACATCAGTGAGCTTCGCGACCTCGCGGTCGCGGTCACCCTGGTCGCCGACAACGGCGCTCGGGTACGGGAGACGTTGATGGCCCGGGCCGAGTCGTTGCGGCAGAGCCGGATCACAGCGGCCAAGGAGGACGCCCAGAAGCGCTCGGACTCCATCGAGTGGAACCAGCTCGTCATCGCCGGGGGCTTTGTGGTGTGGCTGTTCTATCCGACGGTGGTCAACCTGTTCAACCAGTGAGATGGAGCGGCACATGACGAAGCAGCGGGAGACAGAGGAGGAAGCGAGATGAGTGTCTTGCTGACGGTGTGGGCCTGGTTCCAGACCCGGCTGGCCACGGCCCGGCACAGCGAGGACGGCTGGGGCGCCGTCGAGTGGATGGTGATCATGGTCTTCGTCGTGGGCCTGGCCTATGCGGCCAACGAGGCCGCCGACGGGTTCATCCAGAAGAAGGCCGGCGAGCTCTTCTCGAGCTGAGGACCTCGACGTGAGCAGCTGGCTGCGCAGAGACGCTGACGAGACCGGGTCGATGTCGATCGGCCTCGTGATCGTCCTGCCCGTCTTGATGCTTGCGCTCGGTGCCGCCGCCCAGTACTTCGTCAAGGTCGACGCCGAACGAACCGCCGAGTCGGCTGCCGAGGAGGGTGCGGCAGCGGCCCGCCGGTTCGACGGCTCGGCCGCAGCGGGGCAGGCGCGGGCCAACGACTTCCTGGCCAGCGTCGACAACGCGTCGTTGGACAACGTGCAGGTCAGCGCGACCCGCAGCGGCACCGAGGCATCGGTCACCGTGACCGGCACCGCAGAAGCGCTGGGCTGGCTGCCGTTCCTCGACCGCGACATCTCCGAGACGTCGACCGGGCCGGTCGAGCGGTACACGACGGACTGAGGACTGACATGACGCGGGCGCGCGACGAGAGCGGGACGATCCCCCTGGAGCTGGTGATCATCGCGCCCGTACTCGCCGTCCTGCTGGCGCTGTTGGTCGCCGCCTGGCGAGTGTCCGAGGCCGGCAACCAGGTGACCGCCGCTGCCGCCGAGGCAGCCCGGGCCGCCTCGCTCGAACGCAGTGTCGACCTGTCGGCCGCGGCCGGTGAGGAGGCCGCCCGGCGAACCCTCGACGATCGCGGCCTGTCGTGCGCCGACCTCGACGTCCAGGTGGACGTGTCGTCGTACGAGCCGGGCGGCTACGTACGCGCGACGGTGACCTGCACGGCCGACCTGTCGGAGCTGGCCGTACCAGGCGCCCCCGGCAGCTGGACCGACCAGGCGTCCTTCATCGAGCCGATCGAACAGTTCCGGGGCGGCTGATGAGGATGCGGATCTGGGATCGGGTACGGAACGGGCGCGACGAGGTCGGCGCGGCGCTGGCTGTTTGGCTGCTGGTCGCGGCGGTGCCGATCGGCTTCCTCCTGACCGGCTACATCTACGACGGGGGCAACGTACGTGAGGCACAGCAGCTGGCGTACCGGACCGCGGAGAAGGCAGCTCGGCTCGCTGCCGACCAACTGTCCACGGCGAGTCTGCGCTCGGACGGCGACGTGGCCGTCGATCCGGCCGCGGCCCAGCAGGCCGGTGCGGCCTATCTGCAGGCCGCCGGCTTCGACGGTTCGGTCCTGGTCGACGGCGGAATGGTGACGGTCACCGTGGTCGACACCGTGGACATGAAGGTCCTGAGTGGCATTGGCATCAACTCGATCGACATCGAAGAGTCGGCATCGGCGGAGTCGATCAACGCCGATACGCAGCCGGAGGACGTGTGATGAGGCGGCCGAGTGAGTGGGTACGCGCCGTGGTCTCCCTGGTCGGGATGGCCGTGGTACTCGTGGGCACACCGTTGGCGTTGATCGCCTGGGTGGGCAACCCGATCCCGCCGGAGGGTCTGGCCTGGACCGCCGACCTGACCGACAGCGCCATCATCGGGCTGCTGGCCGTCGTCGTCTGGGTGATCTGGGCCCAACTGCTGATCGGCACGATCGCCGCCATCGTCGAGGAGATCCGGGGCGTCGACCTCGGGTCGCTGCCGGGAGTACTGGGGAGCCAGCGTGATCTGGCCCGTCGAGCCGTCGCCGCGCTCGCAGTCGTCGTCGTGTCGTCGACCGCTGCCGCGACGACCGCGTCGGCTGCCGTGGGACCGCAGCCCGCTGCGTCCGCTCGGGTCGGCGGCGCGCATGCGAATCGCCAGCCCGAGGCCGAGGTCCCGCCGGAGCGCCTCGACGATCTGCGCATCGTGACCGTGACCCACCAGCAGTCGGACCTGTGGACGATCGCCGAGCGGCATCTAGGCGACGGTCTGCGCTGGACCGAGATCCGCGAGCTCAATCAGGGCCGGATCATGGACGACGGGCGTACCTTCCGCTCGGCCAACCTGTTGCAACCGGGCTGGAAGCTCCTGATGCCGCCGGACGCCAAGAACCTGCCGCTCGCGTCGGACCCCGAGCCGCCGTCGACCCAGTCGCCGCCGACCCCGCCGACGCCGTACATCGTCAAGCCCGGCGACAGCCTGTCCGCGATCGCGGAGCGGCTGCTCGGCGATGCCAACCGCTACGGCGAGATCTTCGAGCTCAACGCCGGCAAGCCGCAGCCCGACGGTGGGCGGCTGACCGATCCGGACAAGATCTGGCCGGGCTGGAGTCTGGAGATCCCAGTCGCCGGCCGGAGCAACGGGCAGGCGCCGCCGCCAGAGGTACGGCCGGAGGAGCCGCGGCCCACCCGCAACGGCGAGGAGCAGCCGCGGACGCAGCCGGATCCGCCGGGCTCCGATGCCCAGCCGCCGCAGCCGCAGGAAGAGCGCCCGCAGGCACAGGGCGATGCGCCGCAGACCCAGGGCGAAGCGCCGCAGACCCAGGGCACCGAGCCGTCGCCGAGTCAGTCCGAGGCGAAGCCGCCCGTCCAGGCGCCGGCCGCCCAGCCGCCCCAGCACACCGAACCTGCGCCGCAGGCGGAGCACTCCACGTCGCCGCAGGAGCCCGAGTCGGCGCCGCCGCCCGAGCACACCGCCCCGGCGCCGAGCGGAGCGGTCGAGAGCGCCGCGCCCCGCGACCAGGCGTCCGCAGCGTCTTCGTCCCCCGACGAGGCGTCCGAGGACGAGGCCGGAGTACCGGTGCTCGCGGTCGC
>DATFRX010000093.1:0-5093 GCA_035262905.1 Nocardioidaceae bacterium | reverse complement strand
CCGCTCCGGATCGGTCACGGCGAAGACCGTGTAGTAGTCCGACTCGCCGGCGTTGGTGATCCAGCGCTTGACGCCGTTGAGAACGTACGCGTCGCCGTCGCGCTCCGCCTTGGTCTTCATCGCGACCGCGTCGCTGCCGGCCTCCGGCTCGGACAGGCAGTACGAGAACATCGCATCGCCCCGGGCGACGGGCGGAAGGTAACGGGACTTCAGATCCTCGGACGCCGCCAGCAGCAGCGGCAACGTGCCGAGCTTGTTGACCGACGGAATCAGCGAGCTGGCGGCACAGGCCCGGGCGACCTCCTCGATGACCAGGCAGGTCGCGAGCGCATCGGCACCGGCCCCGTCGTACTCCTCCGGAATGTGCGGCGCATGGAAGTCCGCGGCCTTCAGCGCTTCGTACGACGCCTTCGGAAACTCGCCGGTCTCGTCTGCCTCTGCGGCGTGCGGGGCGACCTTGGCGTCGCAGACCGCGCGGACGGCGGCGCGGATCGCCCGGTGCTCCTCGGAGAGGGCGAACATCGGCTGGTCGGCTTGGTCGGTCACGGCGGGATGGTAACTGCTGACCATCCGAGTTCGCGCGCCGACGGGCAAAAGTGCAGAATGCCGTGCATGACGCGTGACCACCGCTGTGTCTTCCTGCACATCGGCCTCTACAAGACCGGCACCACCTACCTGCAGAACCTGTGGCGCGCGAACCGGGCGCCGCTGGGCAAGCAGGGGGTCTACTTCCCCGGCGGCGGCGACGGACCGGCCCAGATCTTCGCCGTGTCGGACCTGTTCGGCCGGCGCCCCAAGGGCGGTGGGGAGGAGCGGATCGAGGGCCGATGGGACGAGCTGACCGCGGCGGTCGCCGCCTCGACCCAACCGGCCACGCTGATCTCGGACGAGTCGCTCAGCCTGGCGACCGTCGGCGAGGCGAAGCGCGCGGTGGCCGGGTTCCCCGACCACGAGGTTCACGTCGTCGTCACGGTACGAGACCTCGGCCGGGTCATGTTGTCGTCGTGGCAGCAGTCGATCAAGAGCGACGAGACCTGGACCTGGGACGAGTTCGTCGCCGGTATCCGTGACGAAGGCCGTCGCAACCAGAACCCGGGACGCAGCTTCTGGGTACGCCAGGATCTGCTCGCCGTGCTCGAGACCTGGCGGATCACGGTGCCTCGCGACCAGATCCACGTCGTCACCGTGCCGCCGTCCGGCTCGCCGAAGGATCTGCTGGTCGAGCGGGTCGGCAAGCTCGTCGGCTTCGACCACACCCAGCTGACCGAGCCGCCGTCGTGGGACAACCGGGCCCTGTCGACCGCCGACGCCGAGGTCCTGCGCCGGGTCAACGTGCTGCTCGGGCACCGGCTCACCCAGCGCCAGCACCACCATGTCGTGCGGCGAATCCTCACCCAGGAGCTCACCCGGCACGGCGAGGCCGAGCACCCGGTGCTGAGCCCCGAGGAGCACGCCTGGGCAACGGCCGAGGCGGAGCGGATCACCACCGGCGTGACCGGCGCCGGCTACGACGTGATCGGCGATCTCAGCGACCTGACCCCGGCTCCGGCCGGAACCGGTCGCCGTCCGGACGAGGCGTCGGCCGACGAGATGCTCGACGCCGCCCTGCACGGCCTGGCCACCCTGGCCGAGGAGCACGCGAAGCTGTGGTGGGAGCGTCCTGAGGGCAGGCCGGGCGCCGAGGACGGCGACAGCGGCAAGCGGCCGCCGTTGCGCAGCCGGCTGCGTGCGACCCGGTTCGCGATCCGGCGGCGCCTGATGAGCATGGCCGACCGGCACCGCGTCGTCGCCTGGCCGATGAACGCCTACGTACGCCTTCGCACCGCCCGTCGGCGCCGCGCGGCCAGCCGCTCCTGACGGCGGTGACCTGACGCCGGCGGCGTACCGGCACAATGCAGCCATGTCCGCTCCGAGCCGACGCGTCTTCCTGCACATCGGCCTGCACAAGACCGGGACCACCTATCTGCAGGGCGTGTTCCGCGCCAACCGGGAACGGCTGGCCGAGCTCGGCGTGCTCTACCCCGGCGGCAAGGGCCAGCCGAAGCACACGTTCGCGGTGTACGACCTGTTCGGGCGCCGGCCGCGTGGTAGCGGCGACGACCGGATCACCGGGCAGTGGGCCGCGATGGTCGAGGTCATCACCGGATCGGACCTGCCGGTGGCACTGCTGTCGGAGGAGGCGACGTCACTCGCGAGCGCGGCGCAGGCCCGCAAGGCGGTGAAGTCCTTCGAGCCCGCCGAGGTGCATGTCGTCGTCACGGTGCGCGATCTGGGCCGGGTCGCACTGTCGGCCTGGCAGGAGGACGTGAAGACCGACGAGACCTGGACCTGGCGGGAGTACGCCGACGCGCTGGCCGACCCGGACGCGAGGGCGAAAGCGCCGGCCCGTGGCTTCTGGCTCCGCCAGGACCTGCCGGCGATCCTTGACGCGTGGACTCGAGCCGTGCCGGCCGAGCGGGTCCACATCGTCACGGTGCCGCCTGCCGGATCGCCGCCGGGTGAGCTGCTTCGGCGGCTCGGTGGTGTGATCGGCTTCGATCCAGACGCGCTCTCCGAGCCGGACCGATGGGACAACGTCTCGGTCGGCCCGACCGGGACGGAGCTGCTTCGCCGGGTCAACACGCATCTGGATAGCCGGCTCAACCAGCGCCAGTATCACGACGTGGTCGAGACCGACCTGGCGCCGATCCTGGCCGCCGCCGGAGCCGAATCGCTGCGGCTGCCGGACTCCGATCGGGAGTGGGTGACGCGCGAGGCGGAGCGGATCACCGAAGGCATTCGGGCATCCGGGTGCCCGGTCGTCGGCAACCTCGCCGACCTCCGGCCACGGTTCGACGACTCCGGACGGCTGCCCGGAGAGGTCGCCGACGACGAGTTGCTGGCGGCCGCTGTCACGGCGCTCGCCGGGCTCACCGAACGGTTCGCGAAGGCCAAGTGGCGTCGGGGCGACCGGGACTCGGCCGCGGTCGACGACGCGCCCGTGACCGCCAGGGTCGGGAGCGCGACCCGGTCGGCTTGGTTCCGAGGCAAGCGGGCGGCGGTGAACCTGGCGGACCGCAGTCCCGTGGCGGAGCGGGCGCTCGGGGCGTACCTGCGCCGGCGCCGACGCGACTAGGCGCCGCGGACCGGAGGCTAGGCGCCGCGGACCGCCGCGCCCTTGGCCCGGGCCTTCTCGGACAGCTCGGCCTGGAACTCGACGACGCGCTTCCGCAGGGCCGGGTCGGTGGCGGCCAGGATCCGGACCGCGAGCAGACCCGCGTTGCGGGCGTTGCCGACCCCCACGGTCGCGACCGGCACGCCACTGGGCATCTGCACGATTGACAGCAGCGAGTCCATGCCGTCGAGGACCTTCAACGGGATCGGCACGCCGATCACCGGCAGTGGGGACACGGCCGCGAGGACGCCCGGCAGATGCGCGGCTCCACCGGCACCGGCGATGATCACGCCGATGCCGCGATCGGCGGCGGACCGGCCGTAGGCCAGCGTCTCGTCCGGCATCCGATGGGCCGACGAGACATCGGCCTCGTAGCCGACGTCGAACTCCTTGCACGCCTCCGCGGCGGCCTGCATGATCGGCCAGTCCGAGTCCGATCCCATGATGATTCCGACGCGTGCGTCCGACATTGCGCCTCCGTGTCAGCTTCGTACCACCCGGTCTGCGGCCAGCAAACCACAGTCGGCACGCCCGATACCGACCGGCCATGATCGAGGCACTCGGAGGGGGTAGCCTTGGCCGCTGCGCCTTCGGCGGCAGCCGCTGAATCCGCCGTCTGACCTGGATAGGAGCACCGTGACGCTGACCACGACGCTGCGCGAGCCCACTCCGCGGCAGCAGAAGCGGGCCCGGGAGTTCCTGGCCTTCGCCGTCGTCGGCGGCTTCGGCTATCTGGTCGATGTCGGTGTGTTCAACCTGCTGCGCTACGCCGGCGATCCCGGTCTGCTCGAGCACAAGCCGCTGACCGCGAAGGCGATCTCGGTGTGCGTGGCGACCGTCGTGACCTACCTCGGCAACCGCTACTGGACCTGGCGGCACCGGGCCTGGTCGAGCACCCACCGCGAGTTCGCGATCTTCGTGTTGCTCAACGCCATCGGCATGGCGATCGCACTCGCCTGCCTCGCCGTCTCGCACTACCTGCTCGGCTTCACCAGCCCGCTTGCGGACAACGTGTCGGCCAACATCGTCGGTCTGGCCCTCGGCACCGCGTTCCGGTTCTGGGCCTACCCCCGCTTCGTGTTCCGGGCGAAGCCGGTCAGTACGGCCAGCGTCGACGCACCGTGACGGGTTCGACGGTGCCGAACCCTCGCAGCGGCCGCGGCGGGAGCGCCCTGGTGTCGTAGTCCGACTCGGGAAGCGCGTCGGCGGTCGCCCGGTCGGCGATGACGCGGTTGCGGCGCGCCACCGTGGTGAGCCGGGATGCGAGGTTGACCGGCGGCCCGAAGACGTCGCCGAATCGGGTGATGACCATCCCGGTCGCGAGCCCGATGCGTACGTCCGGCAGATCCGCGTCCGGCCCGATCTCCTCCACGACACTGAGCGCGATGTCGACCGCGTCGGCCGGCCGGTCTGCGACGAACAGGATCGAGTCGCCGAGGGTCTTGATCACCCGGCCGCCGCGGGCCGTGACGACGTCGGCGCACCGGGTCTCGAAGCTCTCGACCAGCCCGGCGAGGGAGTCGTCGTCGAGCCGGTTGGTCAGCTGGGTGAAGCTCACCAGGTCGGCGAAGCCCACCGTGACGTCCGCGGTCAGCAGGTCCTCCTCGGCGGCGGCCCACGTCTCGAGCCGGGAGACCGCGGCCGCGAGATGCCGCCGCCAGGCGTAGACCAGCAACTGCTCGAAGGCCGGGGCGACCGACTGCGACACGTCCAGCGTCGACGCCAGCCGCCCGGCGCTGCGGTCGTCGCGGTCGTCGACGTGCTCGGCCAGGGTCGAGACCTGCCAGTCGGCGAGCCGGGCCATCGTGTTGCCGACCGCCCGGGTCAGCCGGGTGGCGGTCTCGGCGTCGAGGTCGGCCTGCTCGATCGCGACGTACACCAGCCGCAACGCCTGCAGGTCGTCCGGCGTGAACGCGACCGCGTCGCCGGCGTCGGGGAA
>DATFRX010000092.1:0-2849 GCA_035262905.1 Nocardioidaceae bacterium | reverse complement strand
TCGGCGGACAGTCGAACTCGTTCATCTGCTTGACGAGCCCGTTGAACGCGTCTTCATAACCCGCCGGCGGGGTGCCGACGCCTGTCTGGGCCGAGCTGTTGGCGATCTGGACAGACTGGTCCTGGCTCAGCTTGCCCCAGTCCGCCTGGCCGGCGGGATTCTGGCTCGGAGCCGATCCGCTGCCGCCGTTCGTCGCGCCTTGGGTGGGGGTAGCCGACGGGGATGGACCGTTGCTCGGGTCGGCGCCGAGCGCGGGTGCGACCCGGTTGTTCGTCGGCGGGGTCTGGGTGGGCACGGTGGCGGTGGGCGGCGCGGTCGGGATCGTGATGGCCGGCTGCTGCGGGATCCCCTGATTCTGTGTTCCCGCCTGCTGGGCCCAGACCAGCCGGAAGTAGAGCTTCGCGGTCTGGCCGATCGATTCGGCGATTCCCTGCTTCTCCTGGCCAGGGATCTCGACGACGATCTGGTCGTTGCCCTGGATGGCCACCTCGGACTCGGTGACGCCGCGGCCGTTGACCCGCTGCTCGATGATGCCCCTGGCTTCGTCCATCTGGTCGGCCGGCGGGGTGTCCCCGGAGTCGGTCTTGGCCTGCAGGGTGATCCGGGTGCCGCCCTGGAGGTCCAGGCCGAGTCGCGGCTTCCAGTTCCCCGCTGCCGCCGCGCCACCGTAGAGCGCGGCGACCACGGCCAAGAAGATGATGATGACCCGTCCGGGTCTGGAGGCTTTGGTCGCCACCGGTCGTCAGTCCCCCTTCTCGGACTGCTTGCGGTCCGACGCGGCGATGTCCCGCTCGGAGCCGGACTCCGAGCTATCGGCGTCCGGTGTCAAGTCTGACTCGGTCCCGGAATCGGACGTCTCGAACTCGTCGTCGTCGGTCTCGGACTCCTCCGAGTCGAACACATCCGAGGGCTCGTTGGCCATTCGGGCGCTCTCCTCGTCGCTCAGCACCTTGCCGATCGCCTGCCGGTGCACCCGGACGACCGTGTCCGGTGCGATCTCGACCTCGAGCGTCTCGTCGCCGATCCAGGTCACCTCGCCGAAGACTCCGCTGGTCAGCATGACGTCGGATCCCACGTCGAGGGAGTTCTGCAAGGCGGCCATCTGGCGCTGGCGATTGCGCGCCGGACGTAGTACCAAAAAGACGAAAGCGGCGACGAGCAACAGCAGCGGCAGCAGCGCTCCGAGGTCAGATCCGGACACGCGTGGGCTCCTGTTCATCGAGGCAAGGTTGGCTGGGCCAGTCGTACTCCGGCCAGGCAGGCAGTTTAACCACGCGGCGTGGTCCAACCCACACTGCGTGTCCTCATCGTTGCGTTGGCCGCGCTCAGGTCAGAGGTAGCTGCGGCGGGCCTGACGGCGGTGTGAGACCCAGGTGAGACCAGGCTACCGGGGTCGCGACCCGGCCCCGCGGGGTGCGAACCAGCAGGCCAGAGCGTACGAGGAACGGCTCGGCGACCTCCTCGACGGTCTCGCGCTCCTCGCCGACCGCGACCGCGAGCGTGCCGAGACCGACCGGACCGCCGCCGAACCGGCGGCAGAGCACGTCGAGCACCGCCCGGTCGAGCCGGTCCAGCCCGAGCTGATCGACCTCGTAGAGCTCCAGCGCCTGGCGAGCGACCGACTCGTCGACGACGCCGTCGGCGCGAACCTCGGCGAAGTCGCGCACCCGGCGCAGCAGCCGGTTCGCGATCCGGGGCGTGCCGCGCGACCGGCCGGCGATCTCGTCGGCGCCGGGGCCGGTCACCTCGACCTCGAGCAGCCGCGCCGACCGGTCGACGATCCGCCGCAGCTCGCTCGCCTCGTAGAACTCCAACTGGGCGGTGAACCCGAAGCGGTCCCGCAACGGGCTCGGCAGCAGCCCGGTGCGCGTAGTGGCGCCGACCAGCGTGAACCGCGGGATCTCCAACGGGATCGCGGTCGCCCCCGGTCCCTTGCCGACGACGACGTCGACCCGGAAGTCCTCCATCGCCATGTAGAGGAGCTCCTCGGCCGGCCGCGCCATCCGGTGGATCTCGTCGACGAAGAGCACCTCGCCCTCGGTCACGCCGGACAGGATCGCCGCCAGATCACCGGCGTGCTGCAGCGCCGGGCCGCTCGTGACCCGCAACGGCGCCGACATCTCGGCCGCGATGATCATCGCCAGGGTGGTCTTGCCGAGTCCGGGCGGGCCGGACAGCAGCACGTGATCCGGAGTACGGCCCCTCCCCCGGGCCGCCTGCAACACCAGCGCGAGCTGCTCGCGTACCCGCTCCTGGCCGATCAGCTCGTCCAGGGTGCGCGGCCGTAGGACAGCCTCGGCCGCCCGCTCGTCGGCGTCCGCCTCGGCGGTGACGAGCGAGTGCTCGGCGTCGGGTCGGTCGGTCATGCCTTGCTCAGGGTACGGAGGGCGGCCTTGAGTACGACGGCGACGTCGATGTCCGGATCATCCGCGATGTCCGGCGCCACCTGGTCGATCGCGCGGTCGGCATCGCGGGCCGACCAGCCCAACCCGACCAGAGCGGCGTGGACCTGGTCGCGCCAGGGCGCCTCGGCCGGCGTGGCGCTGGCCCCGGTCTCCATGGACGCGACCGGCGGGCCCAGCCGGTCCTTGAGCTCGAGCACGATCCGCTGGGCGCCCTTCCTGCCGATGCCGGGCACCTTGGTGAGCGCGACGAGGTCTTCGGCGGCAACCGCGCGGCGCAGGTCGTCGGGACGATGGACGGCCAGCATCGCCTGCGCGAGGCGTGGCCCCACGCCGCTGGCCGTCTGCAGCAACTCGAAGACGGTGCGCTCGTCGTCGTCAGCGAAGCCGTACAGGGTGAGCGACTCCTCGCGGACGACCAGGCTCGTCGGCAGCGTCGCCGTCGTG
>DATFRX010000091.1:0-3756 GCA_035262905.1 Nocardioidaceae bacterium | reverse complement strand
TTGCTGACGGCTGGTCGGAGTACCGCTCGCTCACCCTCTCGCTCAGAGCGGCCAGCCGGCAGGTGCAGCGAGCGTTGACGATGGGGCTGGTCAGTCTCGACGCGCACCAGCAGTATCACACCCTCGTACGCGAGATCGAGGCGAAGGCCGAGGTGCTGCAACAGGCGATGGTCGACGTCGAGACTGCCGAGACAGCGCGGCGAGCGGCGTTCGAGGCGGCTGCCCTGCGACCTGCCTAGGAACCGGTCTGGCCCTGGTCCGACTCGATCTGGCGCTGCTGGCCGCGCTTGACCGCTCCCACGATGACCTTGAGGGCGACGCCCAGGATCACCAGATCGGCGATCATCTGC
Source organism: Nocardioidaceae bacterium (assembly GCA_035262905.1). Lineage (GTDB taxonomy): Bacteria > Actinomycetota > Actinomycetes > Propionibacteriales > Nocardioidaceae > DATFRX01. The sequence goes on along the minus strand of DATFRX010000091.1, from coordinate 3,406 downwards.
GCGGTGATCACCAGGCGGGCCGCGTCCGACTCTGCCTTGAGGTCGCCGAAGCCCTCCGTCGAGAACACGGTGACGGTGAAGTACAGCGCGCGCGAGTGCGTCAGATGCTCGTTGAAGTTGTCCGGCGACGCCGTCGACAGCACCAGATAGGTGGCGGCGAACAGCAGGAGGAACAGCGGGATGCTGGTGGCGAGGGACTCGACTCCCCACAGTCCTGGGTACGGCGACCGGACGATCGTGCGTACCTGGAGGACGATCAGCCCGACCAGCCCGAGCAGTCCGATCGCTAGCATCACGACGGCCGCCCAGGTCGAAATCCGGTCGAACGGCAGCAGGTAGTAGATCGCCACCAGCCCGGCCGCGAAGACCAGGGACCGCAACGTCGACCGGACGACCAGACGCGGGGGCGGCCCGCCCTCCCACCAAGCACCGGACCCCGAGCTTGGGCCATCACTCATGGAAGCAGGCTAATCGGCGGCCCGGCTCTCCTCGTGTCGTTCGAGCCGATCCAGAATTCGTGTCGCCGCTGCCTCGGGAGACAACGCACCGACGTCGACGACTTGATCGGCGGCCGCGGTCAGCCACGGTCGGGCCGCGGCATAGCGACCGACGTGCTCGTGACGCCAGCCTCTGATGTCGACTCCATCCGGATCAGCGTCGATCCGCGCATGAAGTACGTCGGCGGATGCGTCCAGGAGCACGTGCATCACCGGCTGGCCGAGACCCGTCAGGCCGGCACGGAGCTCGCCCCAATAACCCTCGTCGAGCACTGTCTGTACGGCCACCAGGTCCTGACCCGTGAAGTCGGCGACCTCAGCTGCGACCTTGGGTACGATCGTCCGCCACGGGGGCAGCTGCTGGAAGTCACTGAACTCGTAGTCGCTCAGATTGGCTCGCAGCAGGTAGCCGACCCACTCGGGGTCGAACAGCCGCAGGCGTGGCGACCAGGCGACGAGCGCCCTCGCCGTGGTGGTCTTGCCAGCGCCGAAGGCACCGTTCAGCCACACGATCACCGGAGGGGACGGTCTCGCCGGTCAGCGCCGACGCCGCGGCGGAGTCAGCCGGCCAGCGCGAACAGGACAATGATGGCCAGGATCACCAGGGCGACCAGACCGGCACCGGCAAGCACCAGCCGCGTCCAGCGGAGCCCGGTTTTCTCGGGTTCAGCGCGATCGACGAAGGCCTGGAACATCTGAGTGTTGGCGCCAGGATCAAGATCCTCGTTCTCGGGCATGGGCGAGATGCTACAGGGGCGTCCGCCGACCCGTCTGACCAGCACCCGACGCCGATCGGGACGGCCCTGCGAGCCGCTAGCCCATCTCCGCTGCGGCGGCGTCGCGAAGCAGTCTGGCCAGCTGCCGGGCGCTCTTGTCGGTCTCGGCGGCGAACTCGATCGTCAGGGCGACGACGAGGTTGAACGACGCACGGAAGGCCGCGCGCGGATCGTCTTCGGAGGACGGATCCGGTCGAGCCGCCTCCCAGCCGTTGGCGTGTACGCGCTTCAGCTGGTCGACGGCGGTGTCCCAGGTCGGTGTCGCGGTCGAGTCGGGCGGAAAGCCCTCGTCGCGCTTGGGCAACTCGTCGAGGACCTGGTTGAACGAGCGGCCGCGGAGCTTCGCCAACATGCCGGCGACGGCGTCCGAGGTCAGGACGTTGCCCTCGGTCAGCTCGACGTACTGGAGGTCGGACGGGATGAGGACGCCGTCGCGGGTCAGGTACGAGTGCAGGAAGTCGCACGCAAGATGTACGACGCGAGCCTGCTCAGCCGCCATGGCCCTGACGATATCTCAGCCCTCGAACATGGAGCGGCATTCCTCGATGCCCTCGACCGAGATCCCTTCGTGTGAATCGGCCAGCCAGCGATCGCGCGTCAGCCGGAGCCGGTCGGAGACCAGGACCTCGGAGCCACGGGCGTCGCGGGAGATGCCGTCGGGTTGGTAGCCGAGCTTGCGGGAGACGCCCTGCGAGGCATGGTTGTCCGGGAACACCTCGGTGACAGCCGCGGCCGCGCCCAGGTGCTCGAACGCCAGGGTGAGCAGACCGATCCGGGCCTCGGTGCCGAAGCCCTGACGCTGGTGAGCGAGGCCGAGCCAGGACGACGTGCTGACCTCGCGTACGACCGGGAAGTCGCTCGCGCCCACGCTCACCATGCCGCGCGGCTCGCCGTCGAGGGTGAACACGCCGAGTCCCAGGCTCCAGTCCGTCACCGCCCATTCGGCCAGGCCGCCCCAGTGTCCCCGGAGCACGAACTGCGAACGATCAAGGGCCGAACCCTCGGTCCACGGTGTGAGGAACGGGCGCTCCGACGGGAGGTGGACCCCGGCACCGGCCAGCTCAGCGAGCTGCGCGAGCTCGTCCTGGTTGGGCAGTCTCAGCTGCAGACGGGGCGTCGTGATGCGCAGCCGATAGGTCGGCCAGAGGTCAGCGAGCATGCCGCATCATTTCAGGGCGCCGGGGGCTGACCGCCAGTCGATTTCTCCGGCTTCGGCTCGAGCGGCCCGACCCTGTTGGCCTGTAACACCCTGGCGATGCCAGCGATAGATAGAGCAGCAGCGTCCCTCTCCAGGTCCGCGTCCTGGAGAGGGCGCCGCTGAACCTACCGGCATCAACGGGCCGCATCGCGACTCGGCCGGTCAGGCGTGAGCGCGATGCCGGTGGATCAGGTGCTCGAGCTCCTGCTCGCGGACCTGGCCGCCGACGAACAAGACCACGACGACGAGCCCGCCCACCGCCAGGGCCATGTCCACCAGGAATGCGACGTGGATGCCGTCCGCCAGACTCGATGCCGAGACCACGAACGCCGTGTTCAGGCCGAGGCCGACCGCACCGCCGGCGATCTGGAACATGTAGATGATGGCGCCGCCCAGGCTGGCGCGAGACTCGTCGAGTGCGGTGATCGCCACCGTGGTGATCGTGGAGTAGAACAGTCCGATCCCGGTGCCGAGCACGACCATGCCGATGACGAGCGTGGCGCTGTACGAGTCGATCCGGTCGACGAACGACAGTAGGAACATGCCGACGACGAGAGCGACGGCGCCGAGCGTGACGATCGGCTTGGGGCCCACGCGTGAGTAGAGCGGTCCCGCGACGAACGAGGCGAGCGCGAACAGTCCCATCATCGGCAACAGACCCAATCCGGCCTCCACCGGCGAGAAGCCGAGCACCTTGGTCAGGAACTGCGGCAAGTAGAGCAAGGAGGCGAAGAAGATCGCCGACATCAACAGCGTCGCCAACCCGGCGGTGAAGAAGTCCCGGTTCTGGATCACGTCGTTGGGTACGAGGGCGTGCTCGCCGCTGCGATTCTCGACGTAACCGAAGACGAGGAGACCGGCGGCCGCAACCGCGAAGAGCCCGATGATCATCGGGTCGGTCCAGCCCTCGTCCGCGCCGAAGTCGAGCGCCAGCA
>DATFRX010000090.1:0-7596 GCA_035262905.1 Nocardioidaceae bacterium | reverse complement strand
GAAGTCGAGCGCCAGCAGCAACGCCAGCAGGGCGATCGACAGCGTGACGACGCCGGCGTAGTCGATACGTCGTTCGGCGTCCTCGACCTTGGTCGCGGGCACCACCCGCCAGGTGACGAAGGCGGCGAAGGCGGCGATCGGCAGGTTGAGGAAGAAGATCCAGCGCCAGCTGGCCAGGTCGGTCAAGACACCGCCGACCAGCGGTCCGACAGCGTTTCCGAAACCCGCCATGCCGAGGATCAGACCCCCGGCGATCCCGGCCCGGCTCCGCGGGACGATCGCGAAGGTCATGCCGAGAATGGCCGGCCACATCATCGCCCCTCCGACGCCCATCACGGCCCGGGCGAGGAGCAGAAGCCACACGTCGTCGGCGAAGCCGGCGAGGACCGAGAAGGTGGCGAAGATGGCCGATCCGATGAAGAAGATCCGACGGCGGCCGTACATGTCGGCCAGGCGGCCGCCCGTGACGATCAGGATGCCGAACACCAGGGCATAGCCGTTGATCACCCACTGCGTGGTGGTGACATCGGACGACAGGGCTTCCTCGATGGCCGGCAGGGCGATCGACAGCGCGGTGAAGTCGTTGGCGATCACCAGCACTGCCAGGCCCATGGCAGCCAGACCCAGAGCCTCGGACCTCGAAATCGAGTCCTTGACCTGCGACATAGCCCGTTCCCTCACCACCGGCAGCCCTCGAGTACGGCTGCCGAGTCGATCGGTGGATTGACCCCTACGCTCGCTCACTCTAGGTAGCCGAATTGTGGACGAGCAGGGCCAGAGGTCCCGAAGCCGGGCGTCCGAACAGCGGCATCGCGATCCGATTTTCGGTCGTTGTCGCAGGTCATCCGGCATGTTCGCGAATGTCATGCGCTGACCCGGTGCAGATCGCCGCAAGTAGGCGTAAGGTCCCTCGTTGGCATGTCTCACCTCGCATAACGCCCGTGAAGCAGGGAGGGTTCGCCAACATGAAAGTTGCCCGCAATACACGCGCGCTGGCTGCCGGCGCCGCATTCGCCTCAATCGCCGCTATCGCAGTTCCGGCGATCGCCCAGGCCGATCCGCCTGGGCAGTCCGGTGACCAGGGAGCACCTGGAATCGGAGATCCGTACTTCCCACTGGAAGGCAACGGCGGCTACGACGTCCGCCACTACGACCTGAGCTTCTCCTACAACCCCGATACCGACCGCCTCGACGGGGTCAACCGCATCCGCGCCAAGGCGACGCAGAACCTGTCGCGATTCGACCTCGACCTCCAGCAGCTCGACGTCAGCGCGGTCACGGTCAACGACGTTCCTGCCGACTTCACCCGAGACGGCCAGGAGCTCCAGATCACACCGCACAACCGAATCCGCGAGAACGCGACGTTCAACGTGGCCGTCACCTACGGCGGTGTGCCGGAGACGATCGTCGGCTCGCCGATCGTGTTCGGGTCGCCGTATGGCTTCCTGCACACGCCGGACGGCGCGTTCATGGGTGACGAGCCCAACGTCACGTCGACCTGGATCCCGCTCAACGACCACCCGAGTGACAAGGCGACCTGGACCTTCCGGGTCACCGTGCCCGAGGGGCTGAGCGTGATCGCCAACGGCCAGCTCGTCTCGCAGGACACCAGCAACGGCCAGTCGACGTTCGTGTGGAACGAGCCGAACCCGATGTCCAACTACCTCGCCACCGCGGACATCGGCAACTGGGTGTTCAAGACCGGCCAGACGCCGGGCGGCATCCCCGAGACCGTGGCCGTCGACCCGAACATCATCGCCAACAACCCGACCGCGGTCGACTACTACTTCAACACCACGGCCGAGGCGACCGACCTCTGGAACGACACGTTCGGGCCCTACCCGTTCGACTCGACCGGAGCCATCGTCGACGACGCTCGCTTCAACGGCCAGCCGCTCGGATTCTCGCTGGAGACCCAGACCCGGCCGCTCTACTCGGGCTTCCGGAGCACCACGACGATCGCCCACGAGTTGTCGCACCAGTGGTTCGGCGACAGCGTGAGCGTACGGACCTGGGACAACATCTGGCTAAACGAGGGCTTCGCCACCTTCGCCGAGTACCTGTGGCTCGACCACCTCGGGACCCGTACCGCGCACCAGTCCTTCCTGAATGACTACAGCCGCCCGGCTACCTCGTCGTTCTGGAAGACGATCGTTGCGGACCCGCAGCGCGACACGATGTTCAGCAGTGCCGTCTACCGACGTGGTGGCATGACGCTGCAGGCGCTGCGGGAGAAGATCGGCGACCAGCCCTTCTTCCAGATCCTGCGGACGTGGGCCGCGCAGCACCGCCACGGCACGGCAACCACGCAAGAGTTCATCAACCTGTCGGAGCAGATCTCCGGCCAGGACCTGGACTCGTTCTTCAACACCTGGCTGTACACACCGGAGAAGCCGACCACCTGGTAACGGCTGCTCATATCGCTGCGAGGCGTCCGGCCCACGGGCCGGGCGCCTCGCGGCGTCTCCTGGGACCGGCGGGCTGTGTAACCTCCCAGGCGGAGGGGTACGCCCCGGCGTACCGCACGGTGGCAACGGAGGACTGAACCATGCGCATGTCGATTCGCAACCAGCTGACCGGCGTCGTCTCGAGCATCACCAAGGGCGAGGCGATGGCCGTCGTCAAGATCGAGCTGGCCGGCGGCCAGGCGATCACGTCGTCGATCACCCGTGACGCGGTCGAGGACCTCGATCTGAGTGAAGGCAGCTCGGTGACCGTACTCATCAAGTCCACCGAGGTCGCGCTCGCGGTCGACTAGCGGCCACCCGACTTCGAGCACCACTTCGCCACATCGCCGAACCGCCCGCACCCGAGGAGATGTGTATGAGCACTGTCGTGATGCACAACGTCGTCTCTGTCGACGGCTTCATCGCCGACGCGAACGACGACATCGGCCCGCTGTTCGAGTGGTACGGCAACGGCGACGTCCCGGTCGGCGAAGGCGGCGCGAAAATGTCACAGGCGTCGGCCGACTACGTGAAGCCGATCTGGGAGGCTATGGGCGCGCTGGTCATCGGGCGCCACCTCTTCGACATCACCAACGGCTGGGAAGGCGTACCACCGGCCGGCGACCACGTGATCGTCGTGTCGCACCGGCCGAAGCCGGACGGGTGGCACCCGGAGGCGTCGTACCACTTCGTCGGCGATGTGAGGGAGGCGATCGCCAAGGGCAAGGAACTCGCCGGAGATCGCACGGTCGGCGTGGCGGCCGGCGACATCGGCGGCCAGGCGCTCGCGCTCGGCCTGGTCGACGAGGTGGCGATGGACGTCGTGCCGGTGGTCTTCGGCTCCGGCAGGCGCTTCTTCGGCTCGGTCGACAGCCAGCAGCTGCTCGACGATCCGGACGTCGTGATCCAGGGCGATCGGGTACTGCACCTGCGATATCGCGTCCGCCGCTGAACCCGGCTTGAATACTGTGTCGGATGATGACATTTCCGGACATTTCCGTACAATACGGTTTAGGCATTCCTGACCGACGCCTGCTCTGTTCTGAAATTGCCGCAATGACACGCCGAATTCACGGTCCCCGATTATCACCAAGGCCGGTGTTAGCTTGATTTTCCCGCGCTCGCCTGGTCTTGGGAGGGGGCAGCGTGCCACGCCCGGTCGAACACGGATCCACTTATGTGCCAGGCCTCGACGGTCTACGCGCCCTGGCCGTCATTGCGGTGTTGGGATATCACTTCGCCATTCCGCAAATGGGTGGCGGATTGCTGGGCGTCAGCATCTTCTTCACCCTGAGCGGATTTCTGATCACCGGCATTCTGGTGTCGACCTGGGAGCGGACCGGCGGGCTCGAGCTCCGTAGATTCTGGCTGCATCGGGCCCGGCGTCTGCTGCCGGCGCTGGTCGTCGTCCTCGTGGTCGTCCTCACCGTCACCGCGATCACCGACGCAGCGGCACTGTCGAAACGGTGGAGCGAGGCGGTCAGCGCCCTTTTCTACGTGAACAACTGGGCGACAATCAGCGGCGGCGGATCGTATTTCGATTACTTCGCTGGACCGCGGCCGCTCGAACATTTGTGGTCGCTGTCCATCGAGGAGCAGTTCTATCTGGTCTGGCCGTTGCTGCTGCTCTTGCTGATGTGGCGGTTCTCCGGACGGCTCGTCGACGTCGCCAAGATCACGATCGGATTGGCCGCCGCGTCGTTCATCGCGATGGCGATCCTCGCCCAGCCGGCATTGGACAACACCCGGGCCTACGAAGGCACCGACACCCGGGCCGGTGAGTTGCTCATCGGTGCGGCGTTGGCGCTGATCTACCGACCGTCGCGGGTGCGAGCGCGCCCTCCGATCGGCGCCCGGATCCTCGTCGACACGGTCGGCATCGCTGCTCTCTTCGTCATGCTCTGGATGGTCGTCTCGACGTCGTTCTACTCCCTGTCGCTGTATCGGGGCGGGTTCCTGCTGCTGGCCGTCGCCACCGCCCTGGTCGTGGCCGTCGTGTCTTACCCGGGATCGCTGCTCGGGTCGGCCTTCGCGGTCCCGCCCTTGCGATGGGTCGGCGAGCGCTCGTACGGGATCTACCTGTGGCACATGCCCGTCGTCGCGTTCACACCGCCGAGTCTGCTCAAGGGCGTCTCGGTGCCGCTGGTGGTCTTGCAGGTCACGCTCACCTTCGCGCTGGCAGCGCTGTCCTGGCGGCTGATCGAGAACCCGATCCGGCAGCACGGCTTCATCGACGCGCTCCGCCGGCCGGTCGCCAGCACGAGTCTGCTGGCTCCGACGCCGCCGACGCCGACCCGTGGCGGACTCGTACTCACCGCGGCGGCGGTGGTCGCGCTGACGTCCTGCAGCTTCATCGTCAAGCCGGACGACGGCATCGGCACCGATTCCATGGCCAGCGCCGACGGGGCGCCGCTGCCACCGGCGCAGTCGGACGGCGACCGGAACCATCATGCCGACAAGGCTGATCCGAGCCGGTCCGACGATTCCGGCGACACCGAGCACCGGTCCGACAGCCAGCAGTCGGACACCCAGCAGCAGACCGACGACGGCGGCTCCATGAGCTGGGAGACCTCCTGCGACTCGGTCGTCCACGTCGGCGACTCAACATCGATCGGGCTGATGGACCCGGCGTACGGTCTGCGGCCGCGTCAGCGGATCGACGCGCAGTACCACAAGGTCGGAGTCGAGAACGTCGACACCGACATCCTCGGCGCCCGCTCGATCGTCGAGCACTACCACGACCAGCCCAACGCGCAGGAGGCCACGGCGGCCCGGATGGACGACGGCTACGACGGCTGCTGGGTCTTCGCCATGGGCACCAACGAGGTCGCGAACCAGGCGGTCGGCGGCGTCACACCACTGGACGAACGCATCGACCTGCTGATGAACGAGATCGACGGCCAGCCCGCCATGTGGCTCACCGTCAAGACCATGCTCTCCTCGGGCCCGTGGGCCAACGACGAGATGGAGAAGTGGAACGACGCACTGCGCGACGCCTGCGACCGATACCCGAACCTCCGGGTCTACGACTGGGCGTCCGAGGTGCATGACGGGTGGTACATCCCGGACGGCATCCACTTCACGACGCCCGGCTACGCCCAGCGGGCCAAGCGAACCGCCCGAGCACTCGCCGTCGCCTACCCGTTCGAGGGCTCGCCGTCGAGCGACTGCTTCGTCACGTCATCCTGAGGTCGCGCTACCGTTCAGGCCGATCCACCGCCCAGGAGCACACCATGGCGCGACGACCTCTCGGAGTGACCCTTCTCGTCGTCCTCATCGTCATCAACGGACTCATCGCGCTCGTCGGCGGGCTGGTCCTGGCGATCCAGCACGACGACCGGAGCGTCATCCGCCAGACCTCGATGTCCAGCGACAGCCTGCTCTCGTACGGCATCGCACTGATCATCGTCGGCGCGATCTACCTGCTGATCGCCCGCGGACTCGCCACCGGTGGCGGCATCTCGCGATTCCTGGTCGGCGCGTTCAGTCTGCTCAATCTGATCGCCGGGATCTGGGTGGCGGTCGAGAAGGACGGGCGACTCCAGACCCAGGCGATCGTGAGCGCCCTCATCAGCGCGGTCGTCCTGATCCTGCTGTACTCACCGCGGGCGAACGCGTTCTTCCGCACCAACTGAGCCCGCCGTACCTCGATCTCAGTCAGCACGAATCGATCGCGTCGACGACGAAGTCCCGTACCTCGTCGTGATGCTCGACCAGGCCGATGCTGTGATCGGCCGTGTCGACCGGGAGCAGCTGTGGCGGCGGCCCGCCTTGCGCGTCGGCCCTGGACCGGATGAGGTCCGCGTTCGCGACGATGTCGCCGTTCTGCTGCTCCCAGGTCACCCAGACGCTGTCCGGAAGAGCCGGCATCGCGGTGCCGTCGACCGTGCCATGGGAGTCACTCGAGATGAGGACCGGCGAGATCGCGACCAGCGCGCACGGCGGCGGCAGCTGATCCAGCGCGCTGAACGTCACCGAGTTGCCCATCGAGGACCCGACGAGCGCCACATCGTTGATCCCCCGGCGACGAAGCAGTGCCGCCCCGCTCGCCAGGTCGGCCGCCTCCGCGGTCAGGTCCGACTCCCCCGGCGAGCTGCCCTGGCCCCGCCGGTCGAACAGCAACACCCGCGCGCCGGTCGCGTCGGCCACGTCACCGGCCCACGGCAGCCACTGGCAGATGGTCTGGCCCGCCCCTTGTCGCAGGACCACACCGACCTTTGCGTCAGCCGGACCGACCAGAGCGGCGCCGAGGGTCATGCCGTCGTCTCGCGAGAGGGTCACCCGCTCGGCGCTGGCCGGTACGTCGTCACACTGCTCGGACAGCGCCGTGTCCGGATCGTACGTGGGCGGGTCGTCGAGCAGCCGCCATGCGACGACACCGATCACCACGACCGCAGCGGCGACCACCATGAGCGCGGCGACGGCCCGGAGGTTCACGGCGGACAGCATGCCGCGCCGGCGCCCGTACACGTGTCACGGGCAGCCGGCTGCGGCGGCGGATCAGCCGAGGATCTTCGCCTTCTGAGCGGCGAACTCCTCCTCGGTCAGAATGCCCTGGTTCTTCAGGTCGGCCAGGTCCTTGAGCTGCTGGACCGGGTCCGCGGCCGCTGGCGCCGGCGGTGGCGCCTCGGCGTACTGCGGCTGCGTCTGCTGGTAGGCGGCCTCGCGATCGGCGTAGATCTGCGCGTCGCGGTCGGCGTACCGCTCCGCCTGCCGCCGCTGCACCCGGCCGCTCACCGCCGTCGCGGTACCGGCCACCACGGCCGTACGCGCGACCCCTCGCAATAGTCCAGGCATCGTCGTCCTCCTCAGGTGGTCGCTTCGAGTGCGTCGAGAGCATCCATGATGTCGCCCGCCGGAATCCGCATGCTGGCGACGACCTCGCCACCATTCTTGCGCGCGGCCGCGACGAACGGGACGGCCCAGGTGTTCTCGTAGACGATCAGGGCGGCGACCGTGTTGGGCTCCAACGCGCCGGCAGCCTCCGCGACGTCGTCGTCACCCAGCAGGCCGGACCGGGCGCCGGAGAAGTACGAGAACCCCATGGAGTCCTCGTCCATCTCGAGCACCTCGACATTGCCGTCCAGGTCCTTGCCGACGACCATCAGGTCGTACAGCCGGACAGTGCCCGCCTCGACCAGGTCCGACC
>DATFRX010000089.1:0-4873 GCA_035262905.1 Nocardioidaceae bacterium | reverse complement strand
CGCTCGTCGCCGGCGCCGAGCCGGAGGAGGCGTGGACCGCCAGCGTGGCGTCCTGGCGGGACCGGCCCGACCTGGCGATCGGCGACGCGCTCGGCGCCAACCTGGTGATCGCCACGGTGACCCTCGGACTGCTCGCCGTCGTCACCACGCTGGTCATCACACCGGCCGTCCGTCGGTATGCGCTGGTCGCCGCGGCGACCGCCGTCCTGGCGCTGCTGACCGTGATCGGCGGCACGGTCGCGCGGCCGGAGGGGATCGGCCTGATCGCGGTCTACCTGATCCTGGTCGGGCTGCTGTGGCGGGTCGAGCGCCGGCCGCCGTCGATCGGCGAGCTGGTCGAGGCGACCGAGGCCGACGATGCCGAGCCGGGCGGCGGCGCTGAGTCGACCGGCACCGAAGGCACTGCCACCGCCACGAGGACCTGGCTGCCGCTCCTGATGGTCGTCGTCGGGCTGGTCACGATGGTCGTGGGCGGACTCGTCGTGGTCAGCGGGGCCGAGCGGCTGGTCACGGCGGCCGGTCGTAGCGACTCGGCGATCGGGCTCACCGTGCTCGCCCTGGCGACCAGCGCCGAGATGCTCGCCCTGGTGTGGTCGGCCCGGCGACGCGGCATGCCCGAGATCGCACTGGCCGGGACGCTCGGCGCGATCGCGTACAACGCGACGTTCTCCCTGGGCATCGCCGCCGTGGTACGCCCGCTCGAGGCCGGCGACCAGACCGACGTCGTCGTCGTGACCGTGCTCGTCGTCGCGTCGACGGTCGGACTCGCCTTGCACCGGGGCCCGGTCCGGCGCTGGATCGGCGGCGTCCTGATCGTGGCCTACGCCGTCACGGTCGCCTGGCTGCTCCGCTGAAGCCGTGTGCGAGTCTGGATCGGATGAGCGAGGGACGCGGACGACTCCTGACGGCGATGCTGGCAGCGCTGTGCCTGGCCGCGGTGGCCTGCAGCACCGGTGACGCGAGCGACGACGACACCGCCGAGCAGCCGACGCCGGCGTCCAGCCCGACCAGCTCGCCTCCGAAGCGCCCGACCGCTGATCCGAACCAGCCGACCGGATGGGGTCCGACCCGTGGCGAGGTCGCCGATGCTCGGCGGGCGGTCGAGGCGATGTCGACCCGCGAGCTGGCCGGCCAGGTGATCGTCGCGGCCTACTCCGGAACCGAGCCCCCGGTCCAGTTCGTCGAGGACCACCATCTCGGGGGCGTCATCGTCATGGACGAGAACATCGCCTCCGTCCAGGCAGCGGGACACGCGATGCACACCCTTCAGAAGGACGTGCATCGCGACTGGCCGTTGTGGCTGAGCGTCGACCAGGAGGGTGGCATCGTCGCGCGGCTGGGCGAGCCGATGACCCAGTTCCCGGCGTACATGACCGCGGGGGCCGCCCATTCGCCGGCACCGGCACGCGACGCCGCGTACGCCTCGGGTGGCGAGCTGCTCCATGCCGGGTTCACCGTCGTGTACGCGCCGGACGCCGACGTCACGGTCGGCCCGAGCGACCCGACGATCGGCAGCCGCTCGGCCGGTGGGCGTCCGGGCCTGGTGAGCCGGACCGTCCTGGCATCGTTGCGCGGCTACGACCAGGCCGGGATCATCCCGGTCGTCAAGCACTTCCCCGGACACGGCAGCGTGCCGGCCGACAGCCACGAGGTGCTGCCGGTGCAGACGGCCTCGATGGCGACTCTGAAACGACGCGACCTGAAGCCGTTCGGCGCTGCCGTCGAAGCCGGTACGTCGGCGGTCATGATCAGCCACATCGCGGTCAAGCGGATCGATCCCGGAGTGCCGTCCTCGCTGTCGCACAAGGTGGTGACCGGGCTGCTGCGTCACCAGATGGGCTTCGACGGCGTCGCGATCACCGACGCACTCAACATGGGGGCGATCGTCAACACCTACGGCGCGGGTGGAGCGGCGGTCAAAGCACTACGGGCTGGCGTCGATGTCCTGCTGATGCCGGCCAGCGTGCCGGCCGCGATCCAGGCGATCGTGTCGGCAGTGCACGACGGTCAGCTGCTGCACAAGCGGCTCGAGGAGGCCGCGACCCGGATGATCGCGCTGCTGATGCACCAGCAGGCGTCCGACCCCAAGGCGCGGCCGCTGGGTTCGTCGGCCAAGCAGGCGCTCGCGCTGTCCCGCGCCGGCGTCACCGTCGTCGACGGACCGTGTCGAGGCCGGATCGTGCACGGCGCGGTGCAGCCGGTCGGCGACTCCGACGCGGTCGCGACCTTCAGCCATGCCGCCGATGCGGCGGGCCTGTCGGTCGGGTCCGGCCCGGTCGTCGACTTCGTGGGCTATGGCGACAGCAGCGGCTCCGGCGACGTCGTGGTCACGACGGACACGCCGTACGCCCTGGGCGACAGCCAGGCCACGACGGCCAAGATCGCGCTCTACGGCGACACGCCAGGAGCGATGCGGGCACTGGTCGCGGTGCTCACCGGCAAGCATCACGCGCCCGGTCGGCTTCCGGTCGCAGTCGACGGGGTACGCCGGCCCGGCTGCTGAGCGTCACATCGGCTCGACCAGGAACGCGCGGGCCGCGTCGCGTACCCGGGTCAGGATCAGCGTGCCGCTGGCGTCTCCACGCAGGTCGAGCCGGGGCCGGAGCTGCTCGGGTACGACGTCAACGCCGCGCTTCTTGATCGCCAGCGTGCCGATGCCACGGGCCCGCAGCGCCGCCCGCAGTCGCTTCTCGCGAAACGGCACCTCCTCGACGAGCCGATAGCCGCGGGCGAACGGGGTCGCGACCCGCTGCGTCGAGGTGACGTACGCGATCCGGCGATCCAGCAGATGGCCGCCGACCTGGGCCGCGACGGCCCCGACCAGACCGGCGCGGATCACGGCCGAGTCCGGCTCGTACCACCAGTCCGCCGGCGGACCCAGCGGCACCGTGGTCGGCAGGTCGTCGGTCGTCAGGGACCCGCCGCCCGGCAGTACGGTCGCCCGTCGGCCCGTGGACGCGAAGTCCTCACCCCACAGCGCAGCCTCGACCAGGTCGCCGGCGTCACTGACGAACTCCGCCTCGACCCCATCCGGCACCAGCCGGTGCGGGATGCCCGGTGCCGCCTTGGCGACCGCCCGCCCGCGTAGGAGACCGGCCACGACGTCCCACGGCGGCGACTGCGCCCGCGGGTCGAAGACCCGTCCCCGGTCGTCGCGGCGCGCCGGGTCGACATAGACCGCGTCGAAGCCGGCGGTGTCGTAGGTCCGGGCGTCCGCCGTCTCCACCAGCCCGGTCAGTCCGAGGGCGGCGAGATTGGCCTGGGCCATCGCGGCCCGCAACGGGTCCAGGTCGACGCCGGTCACCTCGAGGCCGGCCCGCGCGTACGCCAGCAGATCGGCGCCGATGCCACAGCCGAGGTCGAGGACCGTGCGTACGCGCAGGCTCCGCAGGCGATCGGCCCGATGGTCGGCGACCCGTCGGCGGCTGGCCTGCTCGAGCGCCGGTGTCGTGAACCAAAGCCGCACCGCATCGGCCCCGAACTTGGCCTCCGCCCGGCGCCGCAGCAGAACCTGACCGATCGCGGCGGCGACCAGGTCGGCCGGATAGTCCGCTCGCAGCCGGGATCCCACGGCGAGCTCGTCGCCGGTCGCGAGCAGCGTGGTGGCAGTGTCGACGAGCGCCCGACCCTCCGGCGTCAGCAGCTGCTCGAGTGTCGCGACCTCCACGGCCGGATTGTCTCGCAGCCACGCTGTCGGCGAACGCCCTGGCACTCAGGTTGACCGAGTGCTAACGACGGCATACATTCGGACTTGGCACTCTCCACAAGCGGGTGCCAACGGTGTCGGACGTACGATCCCCGCGACGGCGTACGTGATGGCGCCACGTCCATTACGTAGCTATCACCGCTCCCAGCTGTGCGAAAGGGGAGGTCGGCAAAGTGTCGGTCACCATCAAGCCGCTCGAGGATCGGATCGTCGTGAAGGCGATCGAGGCCGAGCAAACCACCGCGTCGGGTCTGGTTATTCCGGACACGGCCAAGGAGAAGCCGCAGGAGGGCGAGGTGCTCTTCGTCGGCCCGGGTCGGGTCGATGACAGTGGCAACCGGATCCCCGTTGACGTGTCGGTCGGCGACACGGTCATCTTCAGCAAGTACGGCGGCACCGAGGTCAAGTACGGCGGTGAGGAGCTGTTGATCCTCTCCGCGCGCGACGTGCTCGCTGTCGTCGAGAAGTGAACTAAGTGCCATTGCCCCGGACCCGCGCTCGTCGCGGGTGCCGGGGCAGCACTGTTTTAGAGCGCTCTACAAACGTAAAGAGCCTGCAGTTTTGAAGATTGAGCGAAAGGGCTAGTCAATGCCGAAGATTCTGGAGTTCGACGAGAACGCCCGGCGAGCGCTGGAGCGTGGCGTCGACCAGTTGGCGAACACCGTCAAGGTGACGCTGGGCCCCAAGGGCCGCTATGTGGTGCTCGACAAGAAGTGGGGCGCCCCGACGATGACCAACGACGGTGTCACCGTCGCTCGCGAGGTCGAGCTCGACGACCCGTTCGAGAACCTGGGCGCGCAGCTTGCCAAGGAGGTCGCGACCAAGACCAACGACATCGCCGGCGACGGCACCACGACCGCGACCGTACTGGCGCAGGCGATGGTGCACGAGGGCCTGCGTGCGGTGGCCGCGGGTGCCAACCCGATGAGCCTGAAGCGCGGCATCGACGCCGCCGTCGACGCGGTCGGCGAGCGGCTCGGCAAGGTGGCTCGTGACGTCGAGACCAAGGAAGACATGGCCCACGTGGGCACGATCTCGGCCCGCGACTCGCACATCGGCGAGCTGATCGCCGAGGCGTTCGACAAGGTCGGCAAGGACGGCGTCATCACCGTCGAGGAGTCCAACACGCTGGGCACCGACCTCGAGTTCACCGAGGGCATGCAGTTC
>DATFRX010000088.1:0-9150 GCA_035262905.1 Nocardioidaceae bacterium | reverse complement strand
GATGGCCGTGCGAGCCACCTGTGTACCTGACGAACACATCCAGCACATCTCGAGGAGAAATCATGTCCACGACGCTCAATCCCTACCTGAGCTTCCGCGACAACGCGCGCGAGGCGATGGAGTTCTATCACTCGGTCTTCGGCGGCGAACTCACGGTGAGCACCTTCGGTGAGTCCGGCATGAGCGAGGACCCGGCCGAGGCCGCGAAGGTCATGCACTCGATGCTGATGGCCCCCGGCGGACTCGTCCTGATGGGGTCGGACACCCCCAGCCAGATGGAGTACCAGTCCGGCAGCTCGATCTCGGTGTCGCTGAGCGGCGAGGACGAGGCCGAGCTGCGCGGCTACTGGGACAAGCTCAGCGACGGCGGCACCGTCGTCATGCCGATGGACAAGGCGCCTTGGGGCGACATCTTCGGCATGTGCGCCGACAAGTACGGCACCAACTGGCTGGTCAACGTCAACAGCGAGACCGGCCAGGCCGGCTAGACCGAGCGCACTGGGTCAGGGATTCGGCTGGGTCGCGAGCCGGATGCCGACCGCGATCATTAGGCCACCGCCGACGGCGCCGACCCCTTCGAGGTGACGCGGTCGCCCCGCCAGCCAGGAGCGGGCGGTGCCGGCGGCGAGTCCCCACAGCGAGTCCGAGACCAGCGCGATCGCGACGAAGACCAGTCCGAGCAGCGCCATCTGCACCGGCACCGGCGCTCCGCCAGCGACGACGAACTGCGGGAGCGCCGCGGTGAAGAACAGCAGCACCTTCGGATTGAGTACGCCGACCGTGAAGCCCTCGCGCAGGATCACCCAGGTTCCGCGCGGCTCGATCGGCGTGCCTAGTGCGTCGGTCAGCTTGCGCCGATCGCGGATCGCCTTGATCCCGAGCCACAGCAGGTAGGCCGCGCCGACCAGCTTGACCGCCACGAGCAGCTGCTCCGAGCGCTCCAGCAGCGGTCCGAGTCCGGCCGCGATCAGCAGCACGAGTACGTACGCGCCGACGGCGTTGCCGACCACGGTCGCGAGTGCGGCACGTCGACCCAGGGCGACACCGCGGCCGATGACGAAGAGCACGCTCGGTCCCGGCACGACGATGATGGCGAACGACATCGCCGCGAACGTTATGAGTTGAGCGTTGTCCAGCACGGCGTCAGCCTCGCACGGCAGACCGGCATCGGCCACCGAGTTCTCCGGGCACCGGGCCTGGCTAGGCTGCCACGGCGACCAGCGACCGAAGGAGTGGCGGGTGGACCCACGGCAGCGCTATCTCGAGCTCAACGAGCGCGTGTTCGACCTCTACATCGAGGATCGGCCCGACGACGCGCTGCAGCTGATCGCCGAAGCGCCGCCCGAGCTGTCGGCGTGGCGGGCTGAGCTGGCGTACCTGAGCGCCTGCCTCAACGGCGCCCGCGGCCGGCCCGAACAGGCGCTGCAGGTCCTCGAGGACGCCGCCGCCGAGGGCGACTGGTGGGATCCGTCCGTGCTCGGCGGCGACGACGACCTGGCCGAGCTCCGAAACCTCCCGGCGTACGACTCCCTGCTGGCGGTGTCGGTCGACCGCTGGCGCCGGGCCAACGAGGCGACCGACCGCACTGGCGACCTCCTCACCCGGCCGCCGGGATCGGCGCGCGGCCTGGTCGTCGCGTTGCACGGAGCTGAGGAGAACGCGTCCGACGCGGTCGTGGCGTGGTCGCCGGTGGTCCATCTCGGGTATGCCGTCCTCGCCATCCGATCGTCGCAGCGGACGTCGCCGAACTACCGGACCTGGCCGGACGAGGACCGCGCCGCGGCGGAGATCGACGAGGCGGTGGGTCGACTCCCGGACGAGCTCAGCCGGCTCCCGGTGATTGCGGCTGGGTTCTCCGCCGGCGGCCGTGTGGCGCTCCGATGGGCCCTGACCGCCCGGCCGTTTTCGGTCGCGGGTGTGATCGCGGTGGCACCCGCGATCCGGCCCGACACGATCCCCGCCGATCCGGCCGGCCCGCTGGCACCGGCGCAGCTCGTCGTGGGCGCGGACGACGACCTGCTGGACGACGTCAGGACTGCGGCCGACGGCCTGGAGTCGGCCGGCTTCGTGCTGGACGTCGTGCCCGGCCTCGCGCATGGTTTCCCGGCCGACTTCCCGAACCGACTGGGGAGCTGGCTGGGCGCCTAGCTCCCGCTGGTCCGCCAGGTCTCGATCGCGGTCTCCCACGACCGGAGGAAGTCCGAGTACGTCGCAGCGAACTCGCCCAGGGCGGCCTGACCGGCCTCGGACAGCGCAGTCAGCTCGTAGCCAACCGTGACCCGGCTGCCCTCCGCCGTCGGTTCGAGCTCGACCGTGACCGTCCCGGCCCGCGAGCCCGGCGTCACTCGCGCGTACGAGATCCGCCGGCCGGACTCTCGAGCGGTGACGACCCAGATCGTGTCGTCACCGTGCGCCTGGGTCTGGAAGACCGTGCCTGGCTCGGTGTCGTCGATCGGGTCGGCCGGGAAGTGCGGCCGCCAGCCGTCCACCCACTCCTCCTCGCCCCGCGGAGTGAACAGGGCGAAGGCCTCGTCCGGAGGCAGTGCCACGTCGAGCGTGCCGGTCAGGCGCTGGTGGTTGGTCATGTGGTGCCCTTCGGTCGACGCCGAGCGCGTCAGCTCACGCCGATCTCGTCCGGCAGCGCAGTGCGGGAGCGCACACCGAGCTTCCGCATCGCAGCCGAGATCTGTTTCTTCACGGTGTTGACCGAGACGAAGAGCTTCTCGGCGATCTCCTTGTTGGACAGGCCGGCGGCAGCCAGCTCGGCCACCTCGCGCTCGCGGGGCGACAGCTCGTCACCGTAGCCGCGGCGGCCACCGCGATGGCGAGCCGGTAGCGACACGTCATGCTCGCGGGCGAGTACGGCCGCTCGATCCAGGTCGTAGAGGGCGCCGAGGTCCTGGTAGCTCCCGGCCGCGTCGTGGAGCCAGCGGTCCGCGTCCGGCAGGTCGCCCGCGAACCGAGCCTGCGCGGCCCGCTCGCGAGCCCCTGCCGCCTCGTAGGGACAGTGCAGTGCGTCGTAGCTCGCGGCCGCCGCGGCGAAGTGTTCGGCCGCCTCGTCCCAGCGCTCGTCGGGCTCGGCCAGCAGTCCACGTGAGTGCTCCAACGCGGCCGCCGCGAGCGGCGCGTCCAGGCCCTCCAGGCTCGCCTCGATCGTGGTCAGCCATGCAGCGGCGTCCTCGGCTCGTCCGGCCGCCACCAGCGCCTCGGTCGAGGTCGGAACCGCTCGGGTCGCCGCCGGCCAGATGTCGGCCGCCGCCGTCGCCTCGCGCAGTTGGTCGGCTGCCTCGGCCGCGGCGGAGGTGTCGTCGTGCGCGAGTGCCAGGCGGATCCGCACGTCCACCGCCATCGGAACCAGGTCGACGGCCTCGAGCTTCTCGATGCCCACGAGGAGCTCGTCGAGCCGCTGGGTGGCGCGGTCGGTGTCGCCTTCGGCCAGCGCCAGCCGGCCCCCGACAGCATCTGCGTCGATCCGGATCCGGGGCCGCTCGGCGTACTGCTCGCGATAGCCGTCGATCCGCTCGCGCAGGCCGTTCCACTCGCCGCGGAAGAAGTCCAGCACCGCCAGGTCGGTCCGCAGCCGCCGCGCCAGCCGTTCGTCGTCGCGGGTCTCCTGCGCGGCCAGCGCTCGGCTCAGCCAGTCACCGGCGAGCTCGTGATGACCAGCCCAGCCGGCGCGGCGGCCGATCGTGCTGTAGGCCCGCACCTCGTGGCGATCCTGCGGCTGCCCGTCGGTCTGCGCGGTGATCCGGGCGGCCGCCTCGCGCCAGTCGGGATCGCCCGCCGTCACCATGACGGCGCCCACCTTGCTCTGGAGCAAGACCTCGTACGCCGGGTCGTCGATCTCGGGGAGGATCTCGCTGGCTCGGCGTACCCAGGTCAGCGGAATCGAGTCCGACGCCGACGATCCGAGGGCGAGGCAGACCATCGCCGATGCCCGCAGCGCCGGCTGGTCGTCGAGCTCCTCGACCGCGGTGGCGAGCAGACTGCGCTGCCGCTCGGGATCGCGGCCGGTCTGGTGCAGCAGCAGGCCCAGCCAGAAGTGGAGCTTGCCCCGGGCCGCTTGCGGGATATCGGCCTCGTGCTCGAGGGCCTCGGACAACGGGCCGATCAGCTCGGCCGGGCGGGGCGCCTCGAGTGCCACCCGGCCCAGCTTGACGGCGATCCGGGTCCGCTGCTCGGAGTCGAGGGCGTCGTGGCGGATCAACTGTTCGAGCAATCGGGCGGCCTCGACGTCGTCACCGGTCTCGATCGCCTGGTCGGCCGCTCGCTCGGCGGCTTCGATCCAGGGACCGGGCTGACCGGCCAGGCCGCGATGGTGGGCCACCTGTCCCAGTGGCACCGGCCATAGCTTGTCCAGCGCGGTCGCCGCTCGCCGATGCAGATCCTGCCGCCGCAGCAGCGGGATCGACTCGTAGACCGCCTGCGCCGCAAGCAGATGGCGGAACCCCAGCAGCTTCTGGCGCTCGACGAGCAGGCCGGACTGCAGCGTCTCGTCGAGGCCGCGCAGCGCCTGGTCGTCGGACGAACGGCAGGTCTCGACCAGCGTCGAGAGTGGCGTCGGCAGTTGCAGGACCGCCGCCGCCTCGGTCACCGCCCGTGCCTCGGGGGTCAGCCCACGGACTCGCTCGAGCACCTGGTCGCGTACGCCGGACGGCACCTCCAGCTCACCCAGCGCCTTTCTGGTCCAGCCCGATCCGCGTCGGACCAGGGTGCCGCGTACTCGCAGCAGGGCCAGCAGCTCCTGGATCGCCAACGGCAGACCCGACGTACGTTCCCGGAGAAAGCGCGCGAACTCGTCGGACACCTCGTCGACGTCGAGCAGCGCGGACGCCAGCGCACCGGTGTCGGCGACGTCGAGCGGCTCCAGCACCAGATGGAGCTGGCTCACCGACAGGCCGGGCGTCGACGACAGCGCTCGTACGCCGGTCGGCGCGTCGTCGCCGCGGAAGGTGAGGAGCACCGTGAGATCGGCCGGCGGCTTGACCAGCAGGTGGCTCAGGAAGTCGACCGTATGCTCGTCGATCCAGTGCACGTCCTCGATCGCCAGCACGGTCGGACCCAGCGAGCCGAGCAACTCGGTGATCCCGCGGAAGACCCGATGGCGCTCGGCGGCGCGGTCGGTCAGCGGATCGAGCGGTGCTGGCAGCCGGTCGGCGAGCTCTGGCAGCAAGGGATGAAGTGCGCCGGTCGCAGGGGGCAGTTCGGAGTCGTCGAGTCCGCCCTCGAGTCGGCGCAGTGCGTCGACGACCGGACCGAGGGGAAACGGCTCACGGATCTGCCGGCAACCGCCGACCAGGAAGCGATGGCCCTCCAACTCGGGTCGGTCGCGCAGCTCGGCCAGCAGCCGGGTCTTGCCGATCCCGGCCTCGCCCTCGACGACCGAGAACGCCGGATGCCTGGCGACGGTGGCGGTCAGCCGGTCGAGCTCGTCCGAGCGGCCGATCAGCGTGGGCGAGGTCAACCGCGCCGGACGGCGTGGCGAGGCGACCCCGTGAACCGTTGAGCGATCGCTCACCCTGTGACACCCGCACTGTCCGCTGACGAAGTGGCGTAAGACGGCCATAGCGTCTCACACCGCGGCCGATCGTCACACGATCCGCGTCGGATGCCCCGAAATCGCCGGATCAGCTCCAGCGCTCGTCGCGCGGCACGAAGTCGAGACTGCGGTGCCCGGTGTAAATCTGCTTCGGCCGGGCGATCTTCTGCTCCTTGTCCTGCACCAGCTCCAGCCACTGGGCCAGCCAGCCGGCCGTACGCGGGATGGCGAACAGCACGGTGAACATGTCCGGCGGGAAGGTGAGCGCCTCGTAGATGAGACCGGAGTAGAAGTCGACGTTGGGGTAGAGCTTGCGCTGGATGAAGTACTCGTCCTCGAGCGCGATCTTCTCCAGCTCGACGGCGATCTTCAGCAACGGGTTGACGCCGGTGACCTCGAACACGTCGTCGCAGGCCTTCTTGATGATCTTGGCCCGCGGGTCGTAGTTCTTGTAGACCCGGTGGCCGAAGCCCATCAGGCGTTCCTTGCCGTTCTTCACGCCGTCGATGAACTCGGCGACGTTGTCGACCGAGCCGATCCGGCGCAGCATCCGCAGGACCGCCTCGTTGGCGCCGCCGTGCAGTGGACCGTAGAGCGCGCCGATGCCGGCCGAGACCGAGGAGTACGGGTCGACCTGGGTGGAGCCGACCGAGCGGACGGCGTTGGTCGAGGCGTTCTGCTCGTGGTCGGCGTGCAGGATGAACAGCACCTCGAGGGCGTTGGTCAATCGCTCGTCGGCGACGAACCGCTGCTCGCTCATCCGGAACAGCATCGACAGGAAGTTCTCCGAGTAGGACAGGTCGTTGTCCGGGTAGACGTACGGCTTGCCCTGCGCGTGCCGGAATGCCCACGCTCCGAGAGTGGGCATCTTGGCGATCAGGCGCACGACCTGCATGTGCCGGTTCTCCGGGTCGTGGATCAGCCGGGACTCCGGATAGAACGTGGACAGCGCTCCCACGGCCGCCATCAGCATCCCCATCGGGTGCGCGTCGTAGCGGAAGCCCTGCATGAACGTCTTGATGTTCTCGTGGACGAAGGTGTGGAACGTGATCTCGTGCGTCCACTGCTCGTACTGGGTCTTGTCCGGCAGTACGCCGTGCACGAGCAGGTAGGCCACTTCGAGGAAGGTCGACTGGCCGGCCAACTGCTCGATCGGGTAGCCCCGGTACTCGAGGATCCCCTTGTCCCCGTCGATGTAGGTGATCGCACTGCGACAGGACGCCGTATTGACGAAGCCGGGGTCGTAGACCGCCACTCCCGGTGTGTCGTCGTCGGTCCTGATGTTCCCGAGATCGGACGCCCGAATCGTGCCGTCGGTCAACGGCACCTCGTACTCCTTGCCGGTTCGGTTGTCTCGAATGGTCAGCGTGTCGCCATTGGCCCGCTCTTCGGACACGTTGAAACTCCTTGTGACGATCTGCCGACCCGTCAGGGCCGGTGCGACCAACCTATGCCGGAACCGAGTCAGGGTCTAAACCAGGGCCCAGCCCGTGAGCCTGCTGAGCGCGCGGCCTCGCTCGCCTAGCCTGAACTGGTGCCGCGGATCGTGTCGTTGCTGCCGTCGGGGACCGAGTGGGTCTGTGCGCTCGGCCTCGAAGACAGCCTCGCCGGTGTGACCTTCGAGTGCGACCATCCGGCTGGCATCCGCACCCGGCATCCGGTCGTCGTGCACGGCCTGCCGACCGAGGGACTGCCGCCGGGGGAGATCGACGCCATGGTGCGGGCCCGGGTCGCCGCGGGTGAGCCGTTGTACACCCTCGACACCGACGCCCTGGCCCGGATCGCGCCGGACGTCGTCGTCACCCAGGACCTCTGCCGGGTCTGCGCGTTGCCGGCCGACGACGTCGCGAGCGCGATCGATCGGGTCGGCTGCCCGTCGGAGCTGGTGACGCTCGATCCGCATCGGCTCGATGACGTGCTCGACGGTGCCGTCGCCGTGGCGGCCGCGGTCGGCGCCGAGGACAGCGGGCAGCGGCTGCGTGGCGAGTTGCGCGCGCGGCTGGACCGGGTCGCCGGTCGGCTGCGCGGGATCCGGCGGCCTCGGGTGCTCGTGCTCGAGTGGACCGACCCGCCGTTCCTCGCCGGCCACTGGGTCCCGGACATGGTGGCCGCCGCTGGGGCTGAGGCGGTCCTTGCCGATCCCGGCGGCCGATCTGTGACGACGACGTGGCCGGCCATCGGCGTGCTCGACCCGGACATCGTGGTCATCGCACCGTGCGGCTTCGGGCTCGATGCCGCGATGGAGCACGGCCGGGCCGTCCTCGACCGGCTCCCCTCTGCCGCCGCGGTCTGGGCCGTCGACGCCGGGGCGCTCGTCACCCGGCCCGGTCCACGTACGGTCGACGGTGTCGAGGCACTGGCCTACGCGCTGCATCCGGAGGTGTTCGGACCGCCGCCCGGAGGGCGAGTCGCCCGGCTCCGGCCCTAGGTCCGGCTTGGGGACAAAACGTACCCGAATGCGCCATCGGCCCATCGGCTCCAGCCGTTTTGACCGGCCTGCCTTCGGCTGGGTATTCTGGGCGGTCGTTATGCGCATCGATAGCGCTTGCTGTCGTGCGCCCATCCCGGGGCACCCGAACCAACGAGAAACGAAGGCCAGACACCCGTGCGTACGTATAGCCCGAAGCCCAGCGACGTCCAGCGTCAGTGGTACGTGATCGACGCCGCCGATGTCGTGCTGGGCCGGCTCGCCGTCCACGCCGCCACCCTGCTGCGCGGCAAGCACAAGCCGATGTTCGCGCCGCACGTCGACACGGGCGACTTCGTCATCATCGTCAACGCGGACAAGATCGCGCTGTCCGGCAACAAGCGGGCCGACAAGCGCGCCTACCGGCACTCCGGCTACCCGGGCGGCCTCCGCGCCGTGACCTACGCCCAGCTGCTGGACAAGCACCCCGAGAAGGCGGTCGAGAAGGCCGTGTGGGGCATGCTTCCCAAGAACAAGCTCGGCCGGTCCATGCTCAAGAAGCTGAAGGTCTACGCGGGCCCGGACCACCCGCACTCCGCCCAGCAGCCCCAGCAGTTCGAGATCACCCAGATTGCGCAGTGAGGACCACCGTGGCTGAGAGCACCACCACCGAAGCCGACGCGACCACCGCCGACAACGACGGAAACTCGGTCGCCTACACGTCCGAGACGTCGCCGACAACGGCTTCCACGGACCGCCCGGCCACCGTGGCGCCCGCGTCCGCGACCGGCCGCCGCAAGGAGTCGGTCGCCCGCGTCCGGCTGGTGCCGGGCAGCGGCAACTGGACGATCAACGGCAAGGACCTCGACGCCTACTTCCCCAACAAGGTCCACCAGCAGCTCATCAAGGAGCCGCTGGTGCTCACCAGCCTCGTCGACCGCTTCGACGTGATCGCCCGGATCCACGGCGGCGGCACCACCGGCCAGGCCGGCTCGCTGCGGCTCGGCGTTGCCCGCGCCCTCAACGAGATCGACGCTGAGGTCAACCGCCCGGTGCTGAAGAAGGCCGGCCTGCTCACCCGGGACGCCCGGGTCAAGGAGCGCAAGAAGGCCGGGCTCAAGAAGGCCCGGAAGGCGCCGCAGTACAGCAAGCGCTAGGAGCGGCCGATGGGTCGGCTCTTCGGCACCGATGGCGTACGCGGGGT
>DATFRX010000087.1:0-3774 GCA_035262905.1 Nocardioidaceae bacterium | reverse complement strand
CGGACTCGGCCTCGACGCGCTGATCGTGGCGTCCCGGCGCGATCCGGTCCCGCGCAGCGCGGCGACGCATCGGAAGTTCCTCCAGGCCGCGCTCGTCGAGCTCGGACTCCCCCAGGCACTGCTGTTCGGCCTGATCGTCGTCGGTCCAGTCATCACCCATCTGCGCGACAGCGGCGACGCCTGGCCATGGGCGCTGGTCGTGTTGCTCGTGACCGGACTCCTCGCCGCCCGGCTGTCCGTCGTCATCCGGGTCGCCCGGACCGAGCGGCCGCTCGACCGGCACGGCTACCGGGTCGTGTGCCGCGTCGTCGGCTCCGCCCTGATGATCACCGGACTGATCATGATCATCTGGCTCGGCCAGTACGCGTTGGACATCTAGGCCTCGGTCGGCGGCCGTACGGTCAGTAGCCGAAGCCGTCGACGACGCCGCCGTACTGTCCCAGCACGACCGGCTTGCCGACGTCCGGCGGCACGTACACCAGGATCTGGTGGTAGTAGCGCAGCTCGCCAGTGGTGTAGAGCCGGCCAGACAGGAACGCCTTCTGCTCCGAGCCGTCCGGCCAGTCGATCGCGCGCCCCTTCTTGATTTGGTAGCGATCCAGCCGGGCCAGCGTGCCGAAGACAAGCGCACCACCGTCGGCGGCCCGGAGGGCGTACTGCACCGGTCGGGCGTTCCAGTCCTGGCTGAAGGTGACCCCGTCGACCCGGCGCTGCTGAGCGGCGACCTGGCGCATCTGCGTGACGAAGGAGTCCCGGCTTACCTCGGACACCGCACCCGGCGCGTGATTGAGCGTCGCCGCATAGGCGTCGACCGCCTGCTGCGGCGACATCGTCATCCGGCCGGCGTGGGAGGGATCCACCGGCTCGAGCGCACCGGTGCCGTCCAGGGCGAATGCGGGGAGCTCGGTGCTTGGCAGCGTCTCTGGACTGGCGGCCAACTGCCAGCCGGTCGTCGAGGACGCGCGCTGGAAGACCTGCACCTTGGTCAGATCGCGGACGCCGTCCTCCGCGACGACCACGAACCACAGCGGGTACGAGTCTAGTCGCGGCGCAAAGACGTCGAGGATCCGAAGGTCCTGGGTGTCGTCCGGCCCCCCGGACAGCAGCAGCCGGCGCGCCACCGTCAGCTTGCCCGCGTCGATTGCGAGCACGGGACCGGCCTCAACCGCGGTCAGCGGCTGTGAGTCGAGGCGATTGAGCGCCTGCTTGCGGACCTTCTTGTAGCGGTCGTAGATCAGGTCGGCCTGGGCCGGCGTCGCCGCCACCTTCGTGACGCCGTGCGAGTCCTTCGGGTACGGGATGGCGCAGCCGGCGACCAGCAACGCACTGGCCATAACGGCGATCCACAGCCGCCGGATCACGGCTGCTCCTTCGCGGCTGATTCGGGCTTCTCGGCTGCCTCGTCGTGGGCCTTGTCGGCAGCGATGTCGTCGGCCTCATCGGGCTCGCCGGCGTCGTCTGCCTCGTCGTCGGCCTTGTCGGCAGCGGCGTCGTCGGGCTCGCCCTCATCGGACTCGCCGTCGTCGTCAGCCTCGTCGTCGGCCAGCTCCCGCGTCATCGGCCGACCCTGGAACGCCAGCCAGCCGAACAGGCCCAGCCCGACCGCGAATCCCAGCAGGCCGAGTCCGATGCCGAAGCCACCGTCGAGCTCGTACGCCGCGGTGACCTCCAGGTCCTTGAGATCGCCGCCGCCGACCGCGATGACAGCAAGTCCGAAGGCCTGGTCGGGCAGCTTGACCGTCATGGTCGCCGATCCCTTGCCGCTCGCGCGGGCCACCCACCAGTCGAGATCACCCGGTGCGAGCGGCAGGGCGTCCTGGCCGGAGACGTTCGCGGTCTGCAGCTTCCAAGGCAGTCCGTAGTCGGTGACCTCGGTACGACGAACCGAGCCGACGTAGTCCGCGAGGTCGACCGCGTTGGCTGCGCCGACGAAGACCTTCTGACTCGGAGCGACATGGATTGTCAGCGTGACGGTCGGACCGGCCCAGCCGAGCACGTCCGGACGGGTGACGACGATCGGCGCATCGGTCTCGATCGGGTGCGGACCGGTCGCGGTCCGGTTGTCGGTTCCGAGCAGGATCGCGAGCCCCGCACCGACAGCCGCAGCGATCACGGCGATCAGCATGAGCATGATGCCCACGAACCGCCGCATGGCCGGGCCCCCCTTCTCAGCTCAGAACAAGGCGCTGGACAGCGCCCGCCGCGCTGCCGCCACGCGTGGATCGTCCGGACCGACCGCCTCGAACAACGCCAGCAGGTGCTCGCGGACCCGATCCCGGTCGTCGCCGGCGGTGCGGCGTACGGCCTCGATCAGCCGCCTGAAGGCGTCGTCGATGTGGCCGCCCACGATGTCGAGATCCGCCGCCAGCAGTTGCGCATCGACATCGGTGGGATCGGCGGCTGCGGCGGCGCGGGCCTGGTCGGCGTCCACGCCGCTGGTCCGCTGCATCAGCTTGGCGCCAGCCAGCCGTCCAAGCGCATCCGAGTCGGACGGGTTCGAGTCGACCACCCGTTGGTACGCGGCGATCGCGCCGTCGATGTCGTCGGCGGCCAGCGCCGCATCCGCCTCGGCGAATCGCGGATCGTCCGCCGGACCGTCCTCGTCCGATTCCTCGGCCGCGGTCGCGCGTGGCTGCGCCCGGCCGGTGACGCCGTTGGCGACGGCGGCCTGGACCAGCTGGTCGAGGATGGTCCGGGCCTCGGACTCGTCGGTCGTCGGCGGGATCTGTGCGACCGGCTGACCGCGAAGCAACGCCACGATGAAGGGCACGCCCTGCGCGCCGACCGCCTGGGCGATCTGCGGGGCGGCGTCGACGTCGATCCGCGCCAGCAGGAAGCGGCCGTCGTACGCGGTGGCGAGCCTGGTCAAGAGCTCGTTCACCTGGATGCTGGTCGGCGCCCGGGACGACCACAACGACAGGACGACCAGATGGCTGAGCGAGGCTTCGGCGAGGGTCGCCACCTCGTTCGGATCCGCGACGTCGACCGCGAAGCTGCTGCTGCCGGCCGACGACTCAGACCCGCTCAGGCCCGACAGATCGATGGCACCGGGACGAGAGAACTGCTCGGAGGTCATGCCGCCATTCTTGCTGAGAGCGTCGGTCAGAACCTCGCGGGCTCTCGATAGCCGCCCCACTCGGAGCGCAGCGCGGCGCAGATCTCACCGAGTGTCGCCTCGTGGCGCGCGGCCTCGAGCATGCTCGGCATCAGGTTGTCCGACGTACGTGCCACCTCGACCATCGCTGCCAACGCGGCGTCGACCTCGGCCTGATCGCGGCCGGATCGCCGCTGCCGAAGCACCGCCACCTGGTCCACCTCGACCTCGTGCGAGACCCGCAGGATCTCCAGGTCGCCGCTCACGGTGTCGTGGTGCCCGTTGACCCCGACGATCTTCTTGTCGCCCTTCTCGAGCGCCGTCTGGTAGCGGAACGCCGACTCAGCAATCTCCGACATGAACCAGCCGTCCTCGATCCCCCGCAGGATGCCCGACGTCATCGGACCGATCTCGTGCTTCGCGTCGGCGCCGCCACCCATCTCAAGGATCTTGGCGAAGATCTCCTCCGCCTCGGCCTCGATCTTGTCGGTCAGCGCCTCGACGTACCAGGATCCGCCGAGCGGGTCGGCCACGTTGACCACGCCGGTCTCCTCCATCAGCACCTGCTGAGTGCGAAGGGCGATCTCGGCCGCCTGCTCGGTGGGCAGGGCGAGTGTCTCGTCGAGGGCGTTGGTGTGCAGCGAGTTCGTGCCGCCAAGCACCGCCGCCAGTGCCTCGAC
>DATFRX010000086.1:0-3772 GCA_035262905.1 Nocardioidaceae bacterium | reverse complement strand
CGTCGGACGACTCGAGAAGGTCGCCGCGGCACCGTCGAGGCATGAACAGACTGCATGCCCACATCCTGTCCGGAGGGCTCGTGCTCAGCCCGGTGCTCATCACCGCGGAAGAGCTGGTCCGCCTGTCTGTCGACAACAGCTACGTCGAGAATGAGTCCGATCCGATCGCGGACGCGGCCTCACACCTTCAGTCCGTAGCCGACAACCTCGCGTCGTGGCACCTGGCCGCGTACCTCGACCTGGCCTACGCCGCGACTTGGGCACTGGCGCTGCTAGCGATCACAGTCGTCCTGGCCCGCACTCGACCAGTGCACGCGGCCGTGTCCGGCCTGCTTGGGCTCGTATCCGTGTTGGGTGTCGCCTTTCACTGGGCCTTCTACTACCTCCCGCTGGCATCCCTCGCCGAGGCAGGCGACCGCGACATGGCCGCACATGCCGCGTCGACGTTCGGTGACGACATGCTGCTGGTGGTGGCCCTGTTGGCGTACCTGCTCGGCACGCTCCTCGCGGTACTCGCGGCGGGTGTCGGACTATGGCGTGCGAGGGCTCTGCCGTGGTGGGGCGCACTGGGTTTCGTGATCTGGCTCGGCTACGTCGTCCTCGGCCCGGAAGCCCGGTTCGCGTCGGTGCTGAACCTGGCGCTCCTCCTCCCCTTCGCGGTGGTCGCTCGGCGGCTCACGCCCGGCAAGGACTCCGTGCCCCAGGTCCAGCCGGCGCTGATCTGAGCAAGCCAAGTGAGGCCCGGACACCCGTGCTGTCCGGGCCTCATTTGGTTGCAGCGCACCTCTGTCGTAGTGGCGCCGATCGAGGACCCATGGTCGGGACGCCCGCCGGACCGACCTGATCGTCGTCGTATTGACACGCCCTGACCTGCGCGGTCCGATGACAGGGTCGCTGTTGGGCGGAACGGCTAGGGGGAGGTTCGATGAGCTCGTACGAGAACGACCTGCGCATCCTCGACGCAGAGCTTCAGCTGGTGGCTAAAGCCTTCGACGGACTATCCGATGAGCAGTGGACGACGCCGACGCGCCTGCGCCCGCTCGACGAGAACCTGCCGCACTGGACGCTCTTCGAGCTGGCCGGCCATTTCGACATCTCGATCGGGCTGACTCGAATGCTGATTGCGGATCAGGCCAACACCACCGGCCAAGTCGGGCGCGACCGGGTCAGCTTCTTCATCTTCCCACGCTCCGAGGTTGCGCCGGTCGTGTACGACTACGCCTACACGATGGTCGCGGGAAAGACGCCGGAGCAGATGCCTGGCGTGCTGCGGGAGACGTTCAGTCGCACCGTCGAGGAGTCCAGGGCGACCAGCCCGGACAAGATCGGTACCGGCTACTACGCGCTGATGCAGCTCGGCGAGTTCGTGCCGAGCCGCGTCGTCGAAGCGGTCGTGCACGGAATGGATCTGACCGACGCGCTCGGCAAGCCGCCGATGGCCACGCCCGACGGCATCGCGCTTACCGCGTCGATCCTCGATGAGCTGCTAGCCCGCCGAACAGTCGGCGGACGCCCGGCCGATCTGTCGGACGATCTGGCCTGGATTCGCGCGGCGTCAGGCCGTAGCCACCATCCCGATCCGCGACTACCCGTGATCGGCTAGGTGCGAACGCGGCCGCGGGACGGGGGAGGCCCTCAGTCGTAGTAGCGCCTGACGCTGGAGCCGATCCGCGTGATGTCCGTGCCGTAGATGTGGATCGAGATCGCCGTGCTGTCTGCGGTGTTGTGGACTCGATGAATGTCGCCGGGTGGGGCGAATCCGCTGACGTCGCCAGGGCGGTTGTCGCTGCGGCCGATCAGGTTGAGGTCGGCGTCGAACAGCTCCTCGTGCTCGATGCCCTGGATGACGCCGAACACACACCACGTCACGTGGTCGTGGATGCGGGTTATCTGGCCGGGCCTCCAGACCAGAGCGATGATCGAAAATGAACCGTCGGGCTCGACGTAAAGCGTGTGGCTGCGATAACCGTCCGCCGAGCCGAGGCGCTGCTCGGCAGTAAGCACGTCGGGGGTGGGCAGGTGCCGGCGCAGCTGTTCGGCGACAAGCCACGCGGTGTTCGACCAGCTGACGCGCGCAGCGACAGCCGTGCGGACACCGTCGACCAGTTCGGTCAGTTCGTTGACGGAACGAATCTGTGTTGTCGTCATGCGATCAGCGTGCATCCCGACAATCCATACGTCTAATGCCTAGTCTTGTGCCAATCCATAGATATTCTTGATGGATGCTGGACCTCACTCGCCTGCGCGTCATCGACGCCGTCGCCCGGCACGGATCGGTCACCGCAGCCGCAAAGGAGCTGCACTACTCGCAGCCGTCGGTCAGCCACCACCTCGCCCGGCTCGAGGCCGAGACAGGTGCGCAACTCCTACAGCGGGTCGGGCGTGGCATCCGACTCACCCAGGCGGGGCGACTGCTGGCCGATCGGGCGGCCGAGATCATCGGGCGGATCGACGCCGCCGACGCCGAACTATCCGCCCACGTCGGGCTCACCGCCGGACAGGTGCGCCTGGCCGGCTTCGGCTCCGCCAACGGATCACTCGTGCCGCGAGCCGTGGCGACGCTTGGCAGCATGCATCCGGGCCTGCAGGTCAGCCTGACTGACACGCATCCGCCCGAGGCGCTCGAGTTGCTGCGCGCCGGCCGGGTCGACGTCGCGGTGATCTTCCGCTACGACGAGACCGCGCCCGAACCGGCCGGCGTCCGCCTGCATCACCTGCTCGACGACCCGTTGTACCTGCTGTCGAAACGCCGCGTTGGCACACTTGCTGCGCTGCGCGACGAGACGTGGATCGCCGGCTGCGAACGGTGCCGGAGCCATCTGCTGACGCTGTGTGCCGAGGAGGGCTTCGAGCCGCGAATCGGCTACACCTCCGACGACATGGTCGTCATGCAGGCGCTGGTCGCCGCCGGACTGGGCGTGACGACCATCCCAGGCCTGGCTCTGCGTGCTCACCGCCTCGAGGGCATCGTGGCGAGCGAGCTGCCGGGGTCCGGCCGGCACGTCTACGCGGCGACCTACGGCAAGCCACCGGACCCGCCCCCGACCGCCGCGCTACTAGCGGCGCTCGCGGACGCCGCTCGGGCTATCGCGCCGACAGCCGCACGATGAGCTGATCGTTGTAGCAGCTCGGCGAGATTGGGCCGGGATGCGTCCGCGGTCTGTCGATGGTTAGGCCTCTACCCAGCGCGGGTCATCCACCAGCGGTGTCTCGCCCGGTGGGACCTGCACTCCCGGCGCCGTGCTGCTGAGATCCAGTGCGGGCCGCAGGCTTGGCGCCGCCTCGAGGGCGTCGAGCAGCGCGTTGCCTTCCACCCGGAGCAACATCGTGTCCATCTCAGTGGTGACGGTGGCGTTTCGAGGGGCCTGGTCGAGCAGACCGCGCTCGCCGAAGCTGTCGCGAGGACCCAGACGCACGACGGCCTTACCGTCTCGGTGTACCACGACGCGGCCTTCGGCGACGGCGTAGAAGGCATGAGCCGGAGCCCCCTGAACAACGACGTCGACCCCCGGCGGCAGCGGGCAGAACTGCGCGGCCGCGGCGAGCTGCTCGAGGACGATCTGCGGCACTCCCACCGTGACCGGAAGGCCCCGCAGGATTGCCACCCTGGAGGCGAGCGCGTCGGCGCGCCGCGCACTGACCGCGTCGAGCCCGCGCAGGCCAAGACCGCACCCAAGGGTGACCGCCAAGGCGACACCGCCGAGGATCAGCAGGCTGGCCCGCAACGACGCGGTTGCCACCAGCACCGGGGCCAGGACCGCGCCGGCGACCA
>DATFRX010000085.1:0-10176 GCA_035262905.1 Nocardioidaceae bacterium | reverse complement strand
TTCGCCGCGGGCCAAGCTGCTGCGCGCGATCGGTCTCGAGCTGCTGCTGGTCATCGTGCTGCTTGGCGCGTACCGGTATGGCCGGATGCTGATCAGCCACACCCCGGCCACGGCGTTCCACAACGCCGGCGAGATGGTGGGTTGGGAGCAGACCCTGCACCTGCCGAACGAGTTGGCGGTGCAGCACCTGCTGATGTCGAGTCAGTGGCTGGCCCGGTTCGCCAACATCTACTACTTCTCGGTCCACTTCCCGCTCACCGCCGGGTTCTTGGTCTGGATGTTCATCAAGTCGCGTGAGCAGTACACCCGGATCCGGACCTCGATGGCGATGCTGACCGGGTTCGCCCTGTTGATCCACGCCGCGTTCCCGTTGGCGCCGGCCCGGATGCTGCACGGTCTCGGGTTCGTCGACACCGCCGCCATGTATGGCCCGAACGTGTACGCCACCTCCCCCCAGCACGACTCGGTGGCGAACCAGTTCGCGGCGATGCCGAGCCTGCACTTCGGCTGGGCGGTGCTGGTCGCCGTCGGCATCATCCGGGTCGCCAGGACACCCCTGCGGTGGCTGTGGATCGCGCACCCGGTGATCACCCTGCTGGTGATCGTCGGCACCGGCAACCACTACTGGCTCGACGCCGCCGTCGCCGGCGCACTGATCATCCTGTCCGAACGCGTCATCAACGCCTGGAACACCACCGGCAGCGCACTCCGCCCGGTCGGCATCAACTCCGCCTGGCTCGCCGTCACGCCGGTGAGTCGCTGGAGCGCCGGCTTCGCCTGGTTCACGCCGACCGGATATGCCCTGTCCCAGCGAGCTACCGGGCGAGATCCACCGGGAACACCGAGCTGGTGTCGCCGGGGTCCACCCCAAGACCATGCCGCCCAGCGAGATATGACAGATGCACCGAGCACCACTCCGCTCGGTGCATCTGTCATGTCCGGGCCAAGTTGTTAGGTCTGGACCGCATCCCATCTCGGGCGAAACCGCGGCATGACGAGCGCCACAGCCGGTGGCCTTTCGACCGTGACAGTATCGGTGTCAGAATCGAAGACGGATACAGCATTGGCCCGACGGCAGAGGATCACTCGCTATGACCGAGGCGTATGTCTACGACGCGATTCGGACCCCGCGCGGCCGCGGCAAGCAGAGCGGCTCGCTGCATGAGGTCAAACCCATCACTCTCGTGACCGGCCTGCTCCAGGAGGTCCAGCGTCGCCATCCGGAGCTCGATCCGGCCCAGGTCGAGGATGTCGTACTCGGGGTCGTCGGTCCGGTCGGTGATCAGGGCGGTGACATCGCGAAGACAGCCGCCCTCGCCGCCGGCCTGCCGTACACGGTCGCCGGCGTCCAGCTCAATCGCTTCTGCTCGTCGGGTCTGGAGGCGGTCAACCAGGCGGCGGCTCGGATCCGGTCCGGCTGGGAGGACCTGATCGTCGCCGGCGGAGTGGAGTCGATGAGCCGGGTGCCGATGGCATCGGACGGCGGCGCTTGGTACACCGACCCCGAGACGGCGTTCCAGACCGACTTCGTCCCACAGGGCGTCAGCGCCGACCTGATCGCGACGATCGAGGGCTTCGACCGCACGAAGGTCGACACGTACGCGGCGGAGTCGCAGGCCCGGGCGGCCAAGGCGACCGCGAACGGCTGGTTCGGCGAGTCGATGGTGCCGGTGCTCGATCGCAACGGTCTGACCGTGCTCGAGCAGGACGAGTTCATCCGGCCGGGTACGACGGTCGAGACTCTCGCCGGACTGAAGGCATCGTTCGCGGCCATCGGTGAATTCGGCGGCTTCGACTCGGTGGCGCTCGAGAAGTACCACTGGGTCGAGAAGATCAACCACGTCCACCACGCCGGCAACTCCTCCGGCATCGTCGACGGCGCCGGACTCGTGCTGATCGGCAGCGAGGCGGCCGGCAAGCGCAACGGCCTGACGCCTCGGGCCCGGATCGTCAGCGCCGCGGTCAGCGGTTCCGAGCCGACGATCATGCTCACCGGACCCGCGCCGGCCAGCCGCAAGGCACTCGCCAAGGCCGGCCTCGACGTCGCCGACATCGACCTGTTCGAGATGAACGAGGCGTTCGCCGCCGCCGTACTCCGGTTCATGAAGGACCTGTCGATCCCGCACGACGTAGTCAACGTCAACGGTGGCGCGATCGCGATGGGTCACCCGCTCGGCGCGACCGGCGCGATGATCCTCGGCACTCTGGTCGATGAACTGCATCGGCGCGATCAGCGCTACGGCCTCGCCACGCTGTGCGTCGGCGGCGGCATGGGCTGCGCGACGGTCGTGGAGGCACTGTGAGCAAGGAAGGACCGTCCATGAGCGAGGCTTCCGCCGTCCGGTACGAGCGCGGCGACGACGGCATCGTCACGCTGACCCTCGACGACCCGGAGCAGAGCGCCAACACGATGAACGCGCGCTACACGCGTGGCATGCGGGCGGCGGTCGATCGGCTCGCGGCCGAGCGCGACGAGATCACCGGCGTGATCGTGACCAGTGCCAAGCCGACCTTCTTCGCCGGCGGCGATCTCGATCTGCTGGTGCAGGCCACCGAGGCCGACGCGCAGCGGCTGTTCGACGAGGTCGAGGAGCTCAAGGCCCAGCTGCGTACGCTCGAGACGATCGGCAAGCCGGTCGTGGCGGCGCTCAACGGTACGGCGCTCGGCGGCGGACTCGAGATCGCGCTGGCCTGCCACCACCGGATCGCGGTCGACGACGGACGGAGCGAGTTCGGACTGCCCGAGGTGACCCTCGGGCTGCTGCCCGGCTGCGGTGGCGGGACCCGGACGGTACGCATGTTCGGCCTGCAGAAGGCCTTGATGGACGTGCTGCTCCAAGGGCCGCGAATGAAGCCGGAACGGGCCAAGAACACCGGCCTGGTCGACGAGCTGGTCAGTAGCGTCGACGATCTGATCGCGGCGGCCAGAGCCTGGGTCACCGAGCATGCCGACGACGCCGAGGCCGCGACGCAGCCCTGGGACCGCGAGGGCTACAAGATGCCCGGCGGCAAGCCGAGCAACCCGAAGCTGGCGCAGTTCCTGCCCGCGTTCCCGGGCAACCTCCGCAAGCAGACCAAGGGCGCGCCGTACCCCGCGCCGCGCAGCATCATGTCCGCGGCCGTCGAGGGCGCCCAGGTCGACTTCGAGACGGCGACCCGGATCGAGTCGCGCTACCTGGTCGACCTGGTCATCGGCCAGACGTTCAAGAACATGACTCAGGCGTTCTGGTTCGACCTCAACCACATCAACGCCGGCGGCTCCCGACCGTCTGAGCCGGCGAAGTGGCAGGCCACCAAGCTCGCCGTCCTCGGCGCCGGGATGATGGGCGCCGGCATCGCGTACGTCTCGGCGAAGGCCGGCATCGACGTGGTGCTCAAGGACGTCAGCATCGAGGCCGCCGAGAAGGGCAAGGCCTACTCGCAGCGGCTGCTCGACAAGCAGGTCGAGAAGGGCCGCTCGACGCCGGCCAAGCGCGACGAGATCCTGGCCCGGATCCATCCGACCGCCGACAACGCCGACCTGGCGGACTGCACGATGGTGATCGAGGCGGTCTTCGAGGATCCGGAGCTGAAGCATCACGTGTTCAGCGAGATCGAGGGTGTCGTCGCGTCGGACGCGCTGCTCGGCTCGAACACGTCGACCCTGCCGATCACCTCGCTCGCCACCGGTGTGCAGCGGCAGGAGGACTTCATCGGCATCCACTTCTTCTCGCCGGTCGACAAGATGCCGCTGGTGGAGATCATCGTGGGCGAGAAGACCTCCGACGTGGCGCTGGCCAAGGCGTACGACTACGTCCGGCAGATCAAGAAGACGCCGATCGTGGTCAACGACTCGCGTGGGTTCTTCACGTCGCGGGTGTTCGGCACCCTCGTACTCGAAGCTGCCGCGATGCTCGGCGACGGGGTCAGCCCGGCGTCGATCGAGAAGGCGGCCGTCACGAACGGGTTCCCGGCGCCGCCGCTGGCGATGATCGACGAGGTGACCCTGACGCTGCCGCGCAAGATCGCCAAGGAGGCCAAGGCGGCGGCCGAGGCCGAGGGGTTCAGCTTCGGCGAGCATCCCGGGATGGCGGTCGTCGATCGGATGGTCGACGAGTTCGACCGCACCGGCAAGTCCGCCGGGGCCGGTTTCTACGACTACCCGGCCGACGGGCCGAAGCAGTTGTGGCCGGGGCTGTGGGAGCACTTCGTCGGCGACAAGTCCGACCCGGTCACGGGCGTGGGCCCAGTCTCCTACCGCGACCTGCAGGAGCGCCTGACCTTCATCATGTCGATCGAGACCGTGCGCTGCCTGGCCGAAGGCGTACTCCGCTCGGTGCCCGACGCGAACATCGGCTCGATCTTCGGCATCGGCTTCCCACCGTGTCTCGGTGGCGCCCTCCAGCACGTCAACGGCTACGAGGGCGGCCCGGCCGGCTTCGTCGCTCGCGCCCGTGAGCTGGCGGCGGCCTACGGCGACCGGTTCGAGCCGCCGGCGCTCCTGGTCGAGAAGGCCGAGTCCGGCGAACGCTTCTCCTGACCCTCCACTGGCGGTAGCCAAATCCCGCGACACGCCGGGTGTGTCGCGGGATTTGCCTACCCGCAGTGGAACGAGCCAACCGCGCGGCGTCGCACCGCGTCTGTCGGGTAGGAGCATGATTGCTCGTCGGAGAGCGCGTCGACCCGGCGCGCGGCGGTCACCCTGGGAGCAGCATGAGTACGACTTCGCGTCGGTCGCATCGACCCCGCCTGATCATCGCCATCGTCGTGGCCGCCACCGTCGCGATGGGTTTGACGGCCGTCACCGGACCGTCGGCCGGAGCGACCGGAGCTGCGACCGCCGCCGCGCCGGGCACCGTGGTCGTGGCACCGATCCCGACGATCGACTGGCATCCGTGCCGATTCGTGCACCGGCTGAGGTGCGCCCGGGTGCCGGTGCCGCTCGACTACGACCAGCCGAACGGCGCGACGATCGAGTTGCAGTTGCTGATGGATCCGGCGAACCACCCGGCCCAGCGGATCGGCACCCTGTTCGTCAACCCGGGCGGTCCCGGCGGCAGCGCGGCTGAGTTCGCGCCGTACGCCGCACACGCGCTCGGCAAGGCGGTCGCGCAGCGCTTCGACGTCGTCGGCATCGACCCGCGCGGCGTCGGCAGCAGCACCCCGGTCCGATGCAAGGGTCCCGAGAACTCACCGCCGTACCCGCGCCAGTACTTCCCGTACACGCCGAAGCAGATCAAGATCCAACTGCGCTACGACCGCCACGTCACGAGGCTGTGCGCGACCGGCGGCAACCCGATCCTCAACCACATGTCAACCGCCGACACCGCGCGTGACATGGACCTGATCCGGCAGGCGCTCGGCGAGGACCAGCTCAACTACTACGGGATCTCGTACGGCACCTACCTCGGTGCGACGTACGCCGCGATGTTCCCCGACCACATCCGGGCGATGATCGTCGATGGCGTGCTCGACCCGGTCGCGTGGTCCACCGGCCGTGGTGACCAGGCGAAGACGCTGCCATTCTCGACTCGGCTGCGCAGCGGCGTCGGTGCGTGGGAGGCGCTGACGTCGGCGTTCGCGGAGTGCGATCGGGTCGGCAAGCAGCGGTGTCCGCTGGCGGGCGATGCGGCCAGCAAGTGGCTGCGGATCGTGCACCGGCTCAAGCGCGGTCCGGTGCGGATCGGCCACCACTTCCGGCTCACGTATCCGAACTGGGTCGGCGACGCGCTCGGCTCGCTGTACGACGGGTCCGCCTACCGCTACCTGATGCGCTACATCAAGGCGACGTACAACGACATGTTCGGCTCGCGGGCGGCCCGGGTGCGTTCCGACCTGGCATCGGCGCATCGGGCGCTCCATCGGGCGATCGACCGGATCCGGGTCCCCGGACCGTATGGATGGGGCGACACGCAGTACCCGTCGTTCCAGGGTGTGTCCTGCGCCGACAGCATCAACCCGCACAACCCGAGGGCCTGGATCGCCGCCGGCAAGCGGGCCGATCGCGAGGGGCCGTGGTTCGGCCGGGCGTGGACCTGGGCGTCATCGCAGTGTGCGCAGTGGCCGGGCTCGAAGGCCGATTCGTTCTTCGGGCCGTGGGCGGTCCACACGTCCGCGCCGGTGCTCGTGATCGGCAACGCCCACGACCCGGCGACGCCGATCAGCGGTGCCCGGGTGCTCAACTCGAAGCTCGCCGGCTCGCGGCTGCTGATGATGAACGGCTGGGGTCACGGCGCTCTCGGCGTCAGCGCCTGTGTCACCGCGAAGGAGGACCGCTACCTGGTCGACGGGGCGCTGCCGCCGCCTGGAACGGTCTGCCGGCCCAACCACGAGTTGTTCCCGAAGCGGAAGGCCGGCTAGCGCCTGACGACTTCTTACGCTGGGGGCGAAACCCGCTTCCGGCCGAGTCGGCGACGACCGTACTGTCGGATCATGGCGGAGCCACCCACGATCGACCCGCGCAAACGTCGTCGGCCACGCCGGCCGCTGCTGCGGAGGGTGCTCGGCGAGGGGCTTCGGCGGACCCGGCTCGAGCAGGGCCGGACGCTGGCAGACGTGGCAGCCCAGGCGCGGGTGTCGATGCAGTACCTGTCCGAGCTCGAGCGCGGCCGCAAGGAGGCGTCGTCGGAGATCCTCGACGCCCTCTGTGACGCGCTGAACGTCGACCTCGCCGACCTGCTGACCGACGTCGGCCGGCCGATCGTCGAGGGTCGCGACCGCGCTCCGGTCGTCCGGCTCGACTCGATTCGGGTCTCGTCACGGCGACCCGACAGCGGCAGTGGCTCGCCTGGCGGCTTCAGCGACCCGGTCTGCCTCGCCGCGTGAGCAACGTCGCCGACGCGTCGGCGGAGCTGCCACGGCATCTGCATCCCTTCGTACTCGCGCATCCCGACGTGCCCCGGATCCGTCGTGAGCGGTACGACGTCTATGCACCGCCCGGCGACCGGGAGCGGCCGGCCATCGTGTTCATGCACGGTCTGTACCCGGCCGAGCTGCAGCCGACGGCCCGCGACTGGCCGACGTACATCGGATACGGCGCGACCGCGACGACCCGTGGCGCCACCGGCATCGTTCTCGACGTGCCGCTTCACGACCCGGGTGACTATCCGGCGATCGCGCGCACCGTCGCGGCCGCGATCGAGGATGCCCGTCGCGAACCGACCGTCGACGCCGACCGGGTCGCGGTGTGGGCCTTCTCCGGCGGCGGCTTGCTGAGCGGCTACTGGCTACGGGAGCCGCCAAGCTGGCTGCGCTGTCTGGCACTCAGTTACCCCGTGCTCGCGCCGCTCCCGGGCTGGCAGGTCGATGCTGCCTACCAGCCGATCGACGCCCTGGAGTCGCCGGCGCCCCCGATCGTGCTTAGCCGAGCCGGCCAGGACGTCCCCGAGGTCGCCGCCACGGTCCCGCCGTTCCTCGGCCGAGCTGGCGAGCTGGGTGTCCATGTGGAGCTGATCGACGTGCCCGAGGGACAGCACGGTTTCGACAGCCTGGACCCCACCGACGCATCGCGCGATGCCGTACACGCCGGGTTCGACGCCGTGCTCCGGCACCTGACCGACTGACCGCCTGGCCCACGAATCTTGAGGGATTCGGGTCGCTCTGGCTACCCAAATCGCTCAAGATCCGTCGAAGCGAGGTGGCGCTCAGGCGCTGACTGTGGCGAGCGCGAGCTCCTCGCGGCGGGCCAGCACCCGGTCGGCCAGACCGTAGCTCACGGCCTCCTCGGCCGTCAGGGTCAGGTCGCGGTCGGTGTCGCTGCGGATCTTCGCCATCGAGTGGCCGGTGTGCTCGCTCAGGATCTCCTCCATCGCGGTCCGGATCCGGCTCACTTCGCGGGCCTGGACAGCCAGATCGGGTAGGGCGCCACGGGCTTGGCTAGCCGGCTGCTGCAGCACGACCTTCGCATGGGGCAGCACCGCCCGCTTGCCAGGTGCACCGGCCGCCAGCAGCACCGCCGCCGCGGATGCGGCCTGGCCCATGCAGATCGTCGCCACGTCCGGCCGGATGAACTGCATCGTGTCGTAGATCGTCGTCATGGCACTGAACGAGCCGCCGGGGGAGTTGATGTAGAGGCCGATCTCCCGGTCCGGACTGGCGAACTCCAGGTGCAGCAGTTGGGCCATCACGACGTTGGCGACGCCGTCGTCGATCTCGGTGCCGAGGAAGACGATGCGCTCCGACAGCATCTGCGAGTAGATGTCGTACGCGCGCTCGCCTCTCGCGGTCTTCTCGACGACGGTGGGGATGGTGTACTGCGACATGGTCAGACCCCTACCTTCCGATTGGCGCTCACCGAGGGGCGTACGTCGGAGACCCGCTCCACGATGTGGTCGATGAAGCCGTACTCGAGCGCGGCCTCCGCGTCGAACCACCGATCCCGTCGGCTGTCCTGCTCGACCCGGTCGACCGGCTGCCCGGTGAGATCGGCGGTCAGCCGCGTCATGAGCGTGCTGGTGCGCTCGAGCTGTTGGGCGTAGATCTCGATGTCTGCGGCGGAGCCGCCGAAGCCCGCGGAGCCCTGGTGCAGCAGGACTTGGGCATGCGGCAGGCTGTAGCGCTTGCCGGGCGTGCCGGCGCACAGGAGGAACTGGCCCATGCTCGCCGCCAGGCCCATCGCAAGCGTGCTGACGTCGTTCGGGATCAGCCGCATCGTGTCGTAGATCGCGAGGCCCGCACTCACCGAGCCGCCCGGCGAGTTGATGTAGAGGCTGATGTCGGTGCGCGGGTCCTCGGCGGACAGCAGCAGGAGCTCGGCACACAGCCGGTTCGCAATCGGGTCGTCGACCTCGGTGCCCAAGACGATGATGCGCTGATGGAGCAGCCGGGTCGCGAGTTGGTCGTCGAGTGTGGAGTACGAAGGTTCGGCTACCGCAGTCGTCATGTCATCGATCCTCCGACCGCGTACGTACCCGACCCAAGGCAATCTGCTGACAGCAGAGCGGGAGTCAGCTCGGTCCCGCCCCACTGGCGGTAGCCAAATCCTGAAACACGCCGGCGTGTCTCGGGATTTGCCTACCCTCAGTGGGGCGGAAGCACCGTCAGGCCGGCCGGGGGAGGTAGCCGCGGCCGACCAGATCGAGGACGAACTCGGTCGCGCGCTCCGGCGTCCAGCCCCACTCGGCGTGATGCACCCGCAGGTGGACGTAGGGCAGCACGATCGCGCTCATCAGCAGCGTGGCGTACGGCCACGGCTCCTCGACGGCGGCCAGAGTCCCATCGGCGCGGCCGTCCTCGAGGAACCGGACGAACGGCGTCAGCATGTTGACCTCGACGCCCTCGTCGAGCACCACGGCGTCGTGCAGGTACATCTCGGAGTGGGCCAGCAGCGCCAGATGCCGATCGGCCAGCCTGCACAGCGCGGCGATGCCGGCCTCGAGCCGCTCGGCACCGGTGCCCGGCATCGCCAGGACCGGCCACAGCAGGTCGCGATAGTCCGCTGCGAGCTGCAGTCGGAGCTGCTGCTCGACCGACGCCCGGGTGATCCCGTGCCGCCAGACGGTCGCGCGCGAGACGCCGGCCCGCTCGGCGATCCGGTCAAGATTGAGCGCTTCCCAGCCGTCCTCGCGGAGCAGCGAGACCGCCACGTCGAAGAGCTTGCGATTCATCCGGATCCTCGGTTGTTGAAACAGACTGTTTCATGTTCCGATAACAGTTGTCTCAAGGATCGTCGGGAGGAGCCGAGATGGCAACCACATCGACCGAGCCGTGCTGGTTCTGCCAGGACAGTCGCGGCGAGGACGAGCCGCCCGGCGGGTGGGTCTACGAGGACGCGCACTGGGTTGCCGGTCATGCGCCGCCGACGTACGGACCGCGTGGCGTCGTCATCCTCGAGTCGCGGCGGCACTTCCTCGACGCGGCCGAGATGACGCCGGAGGAGGCGGCGACGTTCGGTGTGGTCCTCGGCAAGCTGACCGGCGCGATCCATCAGGTCGTCGGCGCCGAGCGGGTCTACACCTGGGCGTCGATGAAGGCGCATCCGCATCTGCATGTCTGGCTCGTGCCGTGGAGGGACGGCGACGCCCCTGGCACCGCGCGCATCGGCGAGCTCGAGTCGCAGGCGATCACATCTGAGGAGGCGATCCAGACCGCGAAGGAGCTGCGCGCCGCACTGGCGTGAGCCAACGTCGCCTCCGCGTCACCGTCGTCGCGTACGGTGCCACCGATGTCTGAGCAGTCACCGACCCTGGCCCGGCGGTT
>DATFRX010000084.1:0-2970 GCA_035262905.1 Nocardioidaceae bacterium | reverse complement strand
GCGGCATGGATCAACACGGTGTCGCCGGAGCCGACCCGGCCGGCGGTCAACGCCTGCAGCGCCGTCAGACCCGTCAAGGGCAGACCGCCGGCCTCGGCCCAGGTCGCACGCTGCGGCTTCGCGGCGACCGCACGGATCGGGGCCGGAGTCAGCTCCGCATAGGTCCCACGACGCAGCTCGTCCCGCCGGACGTAGGCGATGACCTCGTCACCGGCGTCGAACTCGGTCACGGAAGGACCGACCCGTTCGACGACTCCCGCCACGTCCCAGCCCGGCACGACCGGGAAGTAGACGTCGAAGCCGCCGTCGAGATTGCCCTCTCGCGCCTTCCAGTCGACCGGATTCACACCGGCGGCCTTGACCCGCACCAGCACGGTGTCGGGTCCGACCTTCGGGTCCGGGAGGTCCAGCAGTTCGAGTCGTTTGGAGTCGCCGTACTCGTGATAGCCGATCGCACGCATGCGCCCACGTTAGGGTCAGCGGTCGGCGTGTCCCAGGTCGCGGTCCGGCGCGATGACGTCGCGGACCCGCTGCTTCAGCTCCTTCGGCTCCGGGAAGCCGCCGTCGGTCTTGCGGGACCACACCGTCGCGTCGTCCACCCGGACCTCGAAGATGCCACCGGTGCCTGGGATCAGGGCGACCTCGGCCAGGTCGGACTCGAACGTGGTCAACAGTTCCTGGGCCATCCAGGCCGCTCGGAGCAGCCAGCGGCATTGGGTGCAGTACGCGATCTCGATCCGGGCGCCATCGGTCACGGCCCCAGTATCGCGGGCTACACGTGCTCCGACACGATGACCGCGGTCGTGTCCGGCTCGAGTGCCTCGAAGACGTGCGGCTCATCGCCGGGATAGGCGATGTAGTCGCCGGGCGCGAGCTCGAGTGGGGCGTCCGAGACGCCGAGCCGGGCCCGCCCGGAGCACACCACGACATGCTCGACGACACCCGGCATGTGCGGGTCGGACTCGCGAGGCGTGCCGGGCTGCACGGTCAGCAGATAGATGTCGCGACGGGCGTTCGGCGGGCAGGACGCCAGCAGGGTCGCGACGTAGTCGGCCCGCTCCGACGCGACGGCCGGGCCCTCCCCGTAGCGGATCACCTGCACCTGCGGCCGTTGCGGCTCGACCAGCCGGGCGAACGGCACGTCCAGTGCCGTGCCGAGCGCCCAGAGCGTCTCGAGGCTCGGATTGCCGGAGCCGGACTCGAGCTGCGACAGGGTCGACTTGGCGATCCCGGCCCGGCGAGCCACCTCGGCCAGCGACAGTCCGGCCCGACGCCGCTCGGCTCGCAGCGAGGCCGCGATGACCTCCAGCGGCGCGCCGGTACGGCTGGGATCCTTCGATTGTGGTGTTCGATCCATCAGTTGATTCGTTCGTCTTGACGAACGGCCTCCTGTCGTTCATCGTAGAATACGTGCGTTCGATATGGCGAACCCTGGACCGGGATGTCGCTCGCGACATCGCGCTGGTCTGCCTCGCCGACGCGCTCGTGGGAGCGTCGTTCGGTGCCATCGCCGTGAGCGCGGATCTCCCCTTGTGGCTGCCGTCGCTGCTCTCGGTGGTGGTGTTCGCCGGCGCCGCGCAATTCATGTTCGTCGGCCTGATCGCGGCCGGCGGCAACCCGGTGGCGGCCGTGGCGGCCAGCCTGCTGATCAACGTGCGGCACGTGCCGTTCGGATTCACGGTCGGCGACCTGGTCGGCAAGGGCTGGCGTCGCGCCGTCGGCAGTCATCTGATGATCGACGAGTCGGTCGCGTTCGCGCTCGCGCAGCGCGACCCCATCCAGCGGCGGGCCGCCTACTGGGTCTGCGGACTGAGCCTGATGGTCTGCTGGAACCTCGGCGTTCTGGTCGGCGCGATCGGCGGGTCGGTGATCAAGGACACCGACGCGCTGGGACTCGACGCCGCGTTCCCCGCCGTGCTGCTCGCCCTGGTGCT
The DNA here is from genome assembly GCA_035262905.1 of Nocardioidaceae bacterium. GTDB lineage: Bacteria > Actinomycetota > Actinomycetes > Propionibacteriales > Nocardioidaceae > DATFRX01. The sequence goes on along the minus strand of DATFRX010000084.1, from coordinate 1,036 downwards.
GCCGTCGCTGCGTACTCCCTCGATCCGGCGGGCAGCAGCCGCGGGTGCGGTCGTCGCAATCGCCGCCACGCCCTTCCTGCCCGCTGGGCTGCCGGTGCTGCTGGCCCTGGTCGGCGTCGCACTCGGCCTGCGATCGGGTCGGGCCGCCGAGCCGGAACGGGTCTCTGCATGACCACGACCACGCTGCTGTTCGCCGTACTCGTCCTCGCGGTTGGGACCTATGCCTTCCGGCTGGCCGGACCGCTGCTCGGCGACCGGGTCACGCTGTCCCCGCGGTTCATCGACCTGCTCACCACGGCGACCGTCGTCCTGCTGGTCGCACTGGTCGCCACCACGGCGATCTATGAGTCGAAGGACTTCGCGGGGTACGCCCGGCCGATCGGCGTCGCGGCCGGCGGCGTCCTCGCCTGGCGCAAGGCGCCGTTCGTGGTCGTGGTCGTCGCTGCCGCCGCGACCGCAGCGTTCCTGCGGCTGCTAGGCGTTCCCTAGCCCGCGCCCGCTAAGAGTGACCGATGACCTGGTGTGGTCGGTATGGCGCCTCCAGCCGCTCGATCTCGTCGGCGCCGAGCGTGAGGTCGACGGCCGCCAGCGCGTCCTCGAGGTGCCGCAGCTTGGTCGCCCCGACGATCGGCGCGGTGACGGCGGGCCTGCCGAGCAGCCAGGCCAGGGCGACCTGCGCCGGCGTCGTGTCGCGTTCGCCGGCCACCTTGCGTACGACGTCGACGACCTCGAAGTCAGCGTCGTCGTACATCCGGTCGGCCAGCGGATCGCTGCCGCTGCGTACGGTGCTGCGTCCACCGCCACGCTCGCGGCTCCCGGCCAGCAGCCCACGCGCCAGCGGACTCCACGGGATGACGCCGATGCCCTGGTCGAGACAGAGCGGGAGCATCTCGCGCTCCTCCTCGCGATAGACCAGGTTGTAGTGGTTCTGCATCGACACGAACCGGCTCGACCCGGCCGCGGTGGCGAGCTGCTGCGCCTTGGCGAACTGCCAGGCGTACATGCTCGACGCCCCGATGTAACGCGCCTTGCCGGC
>DATFRX010000083.1:0-8701 GCA_035262905.1 Nocardioidaceae bacterium | reverse complement strand
CGACCTGTTCACCGAGGAGTTCCTGCAGGAGCGGCCGATTCTGCGCTGCGTACGTCATCGCGGCCCGACTCCGCCAGTACTGCTGATCGACGAGATCGACCGGGCCGACGACGAGTTCGAGGCGTTGCTGCTCGAGTTCCTCGGCGAGGCGTCGGTGACGGTGCCCGAGCTCGGCACGTTCGTCGCGGAGCAGCCGCCGATCGTCGTCCTCACCTCCAACCGCAGTCGCGATCTCCACGACGCGATGCGACGACGCTGTCTCTACCACTGGATCGACTTCCCGGCTCCGGATCGGGCCGCCGAGATCCTGCGTCGGTTGGTGCCGACAGCGAGCGAATCGCTGATCCAGAGCGCGACGCAGTTCGTCGGCCGGGCCCGCGACCTCGATCTCGACAAGGCGCCCGGGATGGCCGAGGCGATCGACTGGGTCGCAGCGCTGTCCGCCCTCGGCGCCCCGGAGTTGGCGTCGGAGCAGGTCCGGCTCACCCTCGGCACGCTGGCCAAGACGCCGACCGACCGCGACTTGCTGGCCGAGGCACTCGAAGGGGCCTGACGATGCCGGCCGTCGATGCCCCTGGGCTGACCTTCCGGCGGCTGGACCGGGCCGCCTTCGCTGCGGCGCTGCTCGATCGGCTCCGCGCCGCCGGCGTCGCCTCCGGACTGTCCAGCGCCGAGGCCTTCGCCGAAGGGCTGCGCGTGGTACGTCCGGACTCGACGTCGCGGCTCTACTGGACCGCTCGCATCACGCTGGTCCGCCGCCACACCGACCTGGCGGCGTTCGATGCGGTCTTCGACGCCGTGTTCGCCGACGCCGTGATGCCGCTCGATCCGCATGCCCGGCGGCGTGGCGTGTCGGGTGGCAGCGAGGACGACGCCTTCGCGCCCGCGCGCTCCGCCGCCACAGACGCACCGACCGACGAGGGTCTGCCGTGGGTGACGCTGCCGCGGATCACGGCGTCGAGCGAGGCCAGCACCGTCGAGACGACGTGGAGTCTGCCCGAGCGGCTACCCAGTCGGCTGACCGGGCTCGACGAGATTCCGTTCGACGAGCTGGACAGTCAGCAGCTGGCGGCGCTCGGCGACTGGTTCGCGACCGCGCTCCAGCAGTGGCCGTCCCGACGCAGCCGGCGCGCCGCCACCCATCCACACGGCCATCGGATCGCCCTGCGCGAGACGGTCGCCCGGTCCCGGCGCAGCGGCTGGGAGCCACTCGAGCTGGTCCGGACCCGGCCGCTGCGAAAGCCACGTCGAGTCGTCATGCTCTGCGATGTCAGTCAGTCGATGCAGGCGTACGCGACGACCTATCTGCATCTGATGCGGGCCACGACGCTGGCCACCGATGCCGAGGTGTTCGCCTTCTCCACCACGCTGACCCGGCTCACATCGGTGCTGGCGCATCGTTCGGCCGAGACCGCAATCGCGCATGCGACCGACCAGGTGACCGACCGCTTCGGCGGCACCCGGATCGCGGACAGCCTGCGTACGCTGCTGCGATCGCACCATGGCGGCGCGGTCCGCGGCGCGATCGTGGTCATCGCGTCGGACGGCTGGGACTCCGACGATCCGGAGTCGCTCGCGCGCGCGATGGAGATCCTCCGGCGCCGAGCGTACCGGGTGGTGTGGCTCAATCCCAGGGTCGCGGCCCCCGACTTCCAGCCGCTGGTCGGGTCGCTGGCGGCGGCGCTCCCGCATTGCGACGAGTTGCTCTCGGCGCACGATGTCCCGGCGCTGGCCGAGGTGGTCGCCGCCGTCGGGCGCTGGCGCTGAGCCCCTGCCACGGTTTTGCGCACTTGTTGTTGGTGTCGTGGCGGCCCGACCCACAAGTACTGCGCAAAACCGAGGCCGGGCTCACTTCCAGAGCGTGACATGGACCGACGGGCGGAAGTGCCCGATCGTGACCCCGGACCCTTTCAGCATCGCCTGGGTCGCCCGTGGCGTCGTGATGAAGCGAAGCAGCTCGGCCGCGACCGGCGGCACGCTGTGGCCGGGGAGTGACATCGCGTTCCAGACCCCGGCGGCCTGGACGCCGTGACCGGAGATGCGGACCAGCCGGCCCTTGGCGACGTCATCGGCGACCGCGAACGCGAGCGCCAGGGCGAGTCCCTTGTGCCGCTTGGTCTCCTCCAGCGCGGCGGCCTCGCTCTGGAAGATCCGCTGCCGGTCCTCGGGGATCTCGAGCTGGCGCAGTACGTGCGGCACGACCCCGTCGTCACTGGCGATTGCGGACGGCCCGAGGTGCCAGATCTCCTGACGCAGCAGCGCCGGACTGACCGACGTACCAGCCAGCGGATGCTCCGAGCCGGCCACGACGACGACCTGGTAGTTGAGGAACGCCTTGCGCTCGACGGATTCGGGCAGATCGCGCGGCATTGGTCCGATCGCCACGTCGACCGCGCGCGAGGCGAGCATCGGGGCGAACTCGCCCGGCGTACACACACTCAGCTCGACGTCGAGGTCGTCGGCCCGACCGGCGAACAATTCGATCAGTCCGGGCGCCGCATGTTCGGCGAACAGGCTGGACGCGGCCAACCGCAGCAGCCGACGGCCGCGACCGGCCTGGCTGACTTCGAGGACGGTCCGGTCCTGCAGGCCAAGCATCTCGGTGGCGCGGCTGGCCAGTCGCAGTCCGCCGGGGGTGAACGCGAGACCCGAGGCGGTACGTGTGAACAGCTGGTCCTCGAGCTCCTTGCGGAGCTGGCCGACATGCAGCGACACCGCGGCCTCGGTGACCCCGAGCTCGGCGGCCGCGCCTTTGACCGAGCCGAGCCGTACGACGGCCGAGAAGGCCCGCAACTGCGCCGGTGTCACGGCGGTCAGCGTAACTCGCCGGGCCGGATCCCCTGTCTCGGCGCCGGTACGTGGTCGCCACTCGGATACCACGGTCTCGTGGTGATTTGGCACTCCGCATGGCGTCGAGCCCATGCAGAGTGCGCACATACCACGAGAACGTGGTACCGCAACGGGAACCGTCGCCGTCAGAGCTCGGCCGCGACCGCCTCGGCGATCTGGGCCGTGTTGAGGGCCGCTCCCTTGCGGAGGTTGTCGCCGCAGATGAACATGTCCAGCGTGTTCGGGAAGTCCATCGCCTGACGGATCCGGCCCACGAACGTCGGGTCGGAGCCCACCACGTCGGCCGGGGTCGGGTACTCGCCGGTCGTCGGGTCGTCGATCACGACCACGCTCGGGGCCTCGTGCAGCGCCTTGCGGGCCTTGCCGACGGTGATCTTGCGGTCGAACACGGCATGCACCGCGACAGAGTGCGTCGTCACGACCGGCACGCGTACGCAGGTCGCCGAGACCTTCAGGTCCGGCAGCTCGAGGATCTTGCGCGACTCGTTGCGTACCTTCAGCTCCTCGCTCGACCAGCCCTCGTCGCGCAGCGAGCCGGCCCACGGGACCACGTTGAGCGCGAGAGGCGCACCGAACGGCGAGGAGTCGCCGAGCTTGTCGACCAGGGTCCGGCGTACGTCTCCGGCGGTCTGTCCGAGGCCGCGCTGGCCCCCGACGACGGCCATCTCGTCGTAGAGCCGCTCGACACCAGGCTGTCCCGCGCCGGACGCCGCCTGATAGGAGGCGACCACGAGCTCGCGAAGGCCCCACTTGTCGTGCAGGGCGCCGAGCGCGTCCATCATGGTCAGCGTCGTGCAGTTGGGGTTGGCGATGATGCCGCGCGGCCGCATCGCGATCCGGTGCGCGTTGACCTCGGGTACGACGAGGGGCACCTCGGGGTCCATCCGGAAGGCGCCGGAGTTGTCGACCACCACGGCACCGCGTTCGGCCGCGATCGGGGCCCAATGCGCCGAGACCTCGTCGGGGGTGTCGAACATCGCGACGTCGACGCCGTCGAAGACCTCCTCGGCAAGCGCGACGACCTCGACCTCCTCGCCCCGGACCCGAAGCCGGCGGCCCGCCGAGCGGGGCGATGCGACCAGCCGGATCTCACCCCAGACGTTCCCCCGCGTCGACAGGATGTCGAGCATCACCGTGCCGACCGCGCCGGTCGCACCGACGACGGCCAGGGTTGGCAGCTTTGCACTCATCGGCCGGTCCCTCCGTAAACGACCGCCTCGACGTCCTCGTCGCCGAGCGCGAAGGCCGCATGGGCCGCCGACACCGCCGTGTCGACGTCGCTCTCGTTGACGACCACGGAGATCCGGATCTCCGACGTCGAGATCATTTCTATGTTGACGCCCGCGGCGGCCAGCGCGCTGAACAGCCGCGCCGAGACACCCGGGTGCGTCCGCATGCCCGCGCCGACCAGCGACACCTTGCCGATGCCGTCGTCGTAGAGCAGCGAGTCGTAGCCGACCTCGTCCTTGAGCCTGGCCAGCGCCGCCATCGCGGTCTGCCCGTCGGCACGCGGCAGCGTGAACGAGATGTCGGTACGTCCGGTCGACGCAGCCGACACGTTCTGCACGATCATGTCGATGTTGATCTGCGCCGACGCGACGGTCTCGAAGATCCGGGCCGCCTCGCCGACCTTGTCGGGCACCCCCACGACCGTGATCTTGGACTCGCTGCGATCGTGGGCGACGCCCGAGATGATGGCCTGCTCCATGGATTCCTCCTCGGCCCCGTCGAGTCGGCTGCCGGCCACTGCCGGGCGGTCATCGACCCAGGTGCCGGGCTTGTTGGAGTACGACGAGCGTACGTGAATGGGTATCTCGTGGCGCCGGGCGTACTCGACGCAGCGCACGTGAAGGATCTTGGCTCCCGACGCGGCCATCTCGAGCATCTCCTCGTACGAGATGCCGGGGATCCGCTTGGCGACCGGCACGATGCGTGGGTCGGCGGTGAACACGCCGTCGACGTCGGTGTAGATCTCACACACCTCGGCCCGCAACGCCGCGGCCAATGCCACGGCCGTCGTGTCCGAACCGCCACGACCCAACGTCGTGATGTCCTTGCTGTCCTGGCTGACGCCCTGGAAGCCGGCGACGATCGCGATCGCCCCTGCCTGCAGCGCTTGCTCGATCCGGCCCGGCGTGACGTCGATGATCTTGGCCTTGCCGTGCACTGAGTCGGTGATCACGCCGGCCTGCGATCCGGTGAACGAACGCGCCTCCAGGCCGAGGTTGCCGATCGCCATTGCGAGCAGCGCCATCGAGATCCGCTCACCGGACGTCAGGAGCATGTCGAGCTCACGCGGCGGCGGTAGCGGCGTGACTTCGGTGGCCAGGTCGAGCAGTTCGTCGGTCGAGTCGCCCATCGCCGACACCACGACGACCACGTCGTTGCCCTTCTTCTGGGTCGCGACGATGCGCTGGGCGACCTGCTTGATCCGGTGGGCGTCGGCGACCGAGGAGCCACCGTACTTCTGCACGACAATGCCCACGAGCTGCAACCCTCTGCGTCGGATCAGGCGCCGGACGAGCCGGTCCTGCTGGCACCGGTCAGAGTACCGGCGCTTGCCCACAGGGCCCGGATGCGTCCAGCCTTCGACGTCGGCGCAGGTGAGGCCCGGCCGCGGCGCAGGTGAGCGGCGGGCTGCGGCGAGAGTTGGCGCGCGATTCAGCTTCGGGGGCCGCCGAAACCTGCATCTCCCGCCAACTTCCGCACCGCCCGCCGCGTTCCCAAGTGTTGGCGCGAATTTGCACCAACCTTCGCCCACAGATGCCGATTCGCACCGATACTCGGCGCATGAGTACGCCCGCCTCGCACTTCGACTCGTCCCACGATCACACCGACCTGGCAAGGCCGGCACCGCTCTCGTACGACCGGCGCCGCTTCCTGGTCGCTGCAGGAGGGGTGGCCGGTCTCGCGGCGCTGGCCCAACTGCCGGCCGGTCCCGCCTCGGCGACGCCCCAACGGGCCAGCCACGACTACCCGTACACGCTTGGCGTCGCCAGCGGAGATCCGACGCCGACCGGAGTCGTGCTGTGGACCCGGCTGGCGCCGAAGCCGTTCGAGGACGGCGGTGGCATGCCCGACCAGCGGGTGCAGGTCGAGTGGCAGATCGCCAGGGACGAGCGGTTCCGCCAGGTCGTCAAGCAGGGCACCGTCTGGGCGCTGCCGGAGCTGGCGCACTCGGTGCACGTCGACGTCAGCGGCCTCAAGCCCGATCGCGAGTGGTTCTTCCGCTTCCGCTACGCCGGTGAGGTCTCGCCGATCGGCCGCACTCGCACCGCTCCCGTAATCGGCCACCCGACCAAGGCATTCACCTTCGCCTTCGCGTCGTGTCAGGACTGGGCCAGCGGCTACTACTCGGCCTACCGACACATGGCCGAGGAGGAGCTCGACCTGGTCATCCACCTCGGCGACTACGTCTACGAGGGCGGCATCCCGGCCGACGGCGGCTACCGCCAGGTCCCGACGCCCGACACCCTCCGCGACGGGCCGCGCGAGCTCGAGCGCTGGCGGATGCAGTACGCCCTGTTCAAGTCCGACCCGGATCTGCAGCGGGTGCACGCGCGTTTCCCGTGGATGGTCACCTGGGACGACCACGAGGTGCAGAACGACTACGCCAACACACAGTCGCAGTACGAAGGCGACATCTCAGCGCTCCGGGCCGCGGCGTACCAGGCGTGGTACGAGCACCAGCCGGTCCGGCGGCCCGCGATGCCCGATGCCGACGGGCCGAAGGTCTACCGCCGCGCGATGTGGGGCGACCTGGCCCAGATCGACATCGTCGACGGCCGGCAGTACCGCTCGATCCCGCCGTGTGGATGGGGCGAGGCCGACGCCTGTGCCGCCGGGTACGACCCCGCGATCACCATGCTCGGCACGGACCAGGAGCAGTGGCTGTACGACGGCCTGCAGTCGTCGAGCGCGCGTTGGAATGTCCTTGCCAACAACGTCATGCTGAGCCGGCTCGATCACGACGGCGACGCCGGCGACCGGCTCTGGCACGACGCCTGGGACGGCTTCCCGGCGGCTCGCAACCGGCTCACCAACGCCTGGGCGGCCGCGAAGACGCGCAACCCGGTCGTCGTCACTGGCGACTGGCACTCCACCTTCGTCAACGACGTCAAGCGCGACTTCGACAACCCGGACTCGGCGGTGATCGCGACCGAGTTCGTCGGCACGTCGATCTCGTCGAACGGCGACGGCGAGGTCTACGGGCCCTACTACGGTCCGATGATCCCGTTCAACCCACACATCAAGTTCTTCGACGGCGACCGGCGCGGGTACGTCCGGTGCCGCATCGACAAGCGCCAGTGGCGTACCGACCTCCGGATGGTCGAGACGGTCAGCCGCTCCGACGCACCGGACTACACCTACGCCTCGTTCGTCGTCGAGGACGGCCGCCCCGGCGCACACCAGGTCTGATGCCGATCGCGTCCTAAGCTCAGTCCTCCGGCTGCTGCGCCAGCGCCTCGGCGATCGCCACCCGCTCCATTTCGGCGGTCCGGTCGACGTCGGTGTCGAGCCGGTCATGCGACACGACCGACTGCAGCGCTCGCAGCACACCGGACGCCTCGGCGCCCCAGGACGAGACGTAGGAGAACTGCCACCACCACAGCGCCTCGTCGACGCGGCCGGCCCGGAAGTGCTGCAGTCCGTGCGCGACCCGGCCGGCGATCGCGGTGACGTCGTCGGAGACGCGGGACGGTACGAGATCGGGCGGGTCGACGTAGGGGTCGAAGACCTCGGTGTAGTCGTCGAACCCGTCGAGCAGCTTGGCGAGCTCTTCGCGGATCCGGTCGAGGTCGGGATCCGGTCCGGCGTCCGGCTCGTACTTCTCCGACGGCACGAAGTCGATCTGGACTCCGAGGCGGGCGCCGGCGAGCAGCAGCTGGCTCACCTCGAGCAGCAGCAACGGCACGGCACGGCTGGGGTCGCCACTGCTGGCAATCTCACGGACGGCGAGCAGGAAGCTCTCCACCTGGTCGGCAACAGATTGCGCCAGATCTTCGACGTCGCTGTTGACTGCCACTTGGTCACTCATCGACCGCTCGCCTTCCCTCGAATGCCCGGCCGAGCGTGACCTCGTCTGCGTACTCGAGGTCGCCTCCTACCGGAAGACCACTGGCCAACCTTGTCACGCGCAACCCCATAGGGCGCAACATCCGGGTTAAATACGTGGCGGTCGCCTCGCCTTCGAGGTTCGGATCCGTGGCCAGGATGACCTCGGTGACGGCCCCGTCCGCCAGCCGCTGCATCAGCTCCTTGATCCGCAGATCGTCCGGTCCGATGCCCTCGATCGGGCTGATCGCGCCGCCGAGCACGTGGTAGCGACCGCGATACTCGCGAGTACGTTCGATCGCCACGACGTCCTTGGACTCCTCGACGACGCAGAGTACGGAGGGGTCGCGACGCTCGTCGGTGCAGATCCGGCAGACATCGGTCTCGGCGACGTTGCCGCACACCTGACAGAACCGGACCTTGTCCTTGACCTCGACGAGCACCTGGGCGAGCCGGCGCACGTCGACCGGGTCGGAGTCGAGCAGGTAGAACGCGATCCGCTGGGCGCTCTTGGGACCGACGCCGGGCAGTCGGCCCAGTTCGTCGATGAGGTCCTGGACGACCCCTTCGTACACGGTCGGCTCCTCAGAATCCGATCGGCCGGGACGGCGGATCCTCGGGCGGCATCCCCGGCAGGCCCGGCATGCCCCCACCGGCGCCGCCGGCGAGTCCGCCGAGTCGCTCGGTCACCACCGCCTGCGCCTTGTCGTTGGCGTCGCGGATCGCGGCCACGATCAGATCCGCCAGCGTTTCAGTGTCGGCCGGGTCGACTGCGTCTGGAGAGATGTCCAGCCCG
>DATFRX010000082.1:0-4242 GCA_035262905.1 Nocardioidaceae bacterium | reverse complement strand
GGCCTTTGGAACGGTCAGACCGGGCAGTTGCTCGCCCAAATCGCGCCCTCAAACACGCCCACCGAGATCGGCTTCGAATCGGACCCAAACCATGTCCTGATCACGCCGATACCCGGCGGCCCCGTATACCAATGGAACACCCGAATCGACGACGCGATCGCATACGCCTGCCGAATGGCCGGACGAGACTTCACCGAGGAAGAGTGGGCGACAGAGTTCGGCGACCGCCCCTACCAGGAAACCTGCCCCCACGAATAGCGGGCCATGTCCTGACCCGTCGTGCTGAGATAGCGGCGGGCAAGTCCGGGCCTGACGAGGGCGTACGTGTTGCCCGAGATGCTCGGGGACGTCGACAATTGGCCCGATCGGTCCGCGTACCGCGACTTCCCGGCGATTCATTTCGATCGGCAGCGAGTTCGGGCACGGGGCTGCAGATGCTCGTCCCCGAGCGGGTGTGAAATATCCGCGGTCGGCGGTGCGAGGAGCGACCCCGCTCCCCGCACCGCCTTTCGTGATGCGCCAGCCGAGCTCAGAGGGCCGCGCACTGGCCGGTCTTGCTACCCGTGACCTGGTTGGGGCTCCCTTCCGAGTCGCCGATCTGCGGGGCCGGCGAGTTGCCGGTGCACTTCAGACTGCCGTGGATGGTGTTGGTGACGTACTCGTTGCCGTCCGGGTCCTGAAGGTTGTTGTTGTTCAGGTTCACCGTGCCGTTGACGTGGTTGCGGATGAATCCGAACCAGAATCCGTTGTAGCCGACCACGGTTGCGCCACCGTTGATGTGGTTGTCCTCGATCGCGTTCCAGGTGATGTCGAACGGTCCGCCGAACGGGCCTGACCCGCCACGCACCTCAACCCCGCCGTTGATCGTGGTGAAGTGGATCTGGACCGAGGCCGGGTTGGTCGCGTGGACGCCACCGGAGATGGTGCCGGTATTGCCTGGGTTGTCCTCGCTGCCGAGCACGAAGGTGGCGCCCGGATTGATGTACAGCCCACCGCGGATGGTCACGGGTCCGTCGCTGAGGCAGGCAGCCCCGTTGGGAACGACCACCCGGTGATAGCTGCCCGGCGCCAGTTGGCCGGAGCAGGTCGTCGTGCTGGGCGCGGCATCGGCGGCAGCCGAGAGGCCAACCACCACGGCGGCGGCGCAGGTCGCTATGACAAGTGGGCGGCAAATGCTTTTCTTCATCATTGTTCTTCCCCTCCTGAGGGTCGAGATCGACCGCTTCGGACAGGCAGCCCCCGCTGCATCCATGGCGCCGGCCCCGCCGATCGTCTCGGCGCGTCAGCATCGCGCATTGAGCCAACGCCTTTCCTGCACTGAAACACCGGACGATGCGCCGGCGCAGTGTCCAAGGTCCCGGATGTGGCGCGCCAATCCGTGGTGGGTCCGTGGTCGGCACGGATGTCTGCGGGACATACCGCGACGAGAGTGACCGTGTGGCAGCACGACGACATATGAGGTAGCCGCATCGGTGATCTGAGGTGGCTCCCCAATGGGCCTGCGAAGCCGGGATTCCTAGCTTCGTGGCACGTCATCCGGTCCCGATCAGGCGGACCGGCCGATCAAGCAGAGGGAATCTGACATGACCACAACCGACACTCCCATGTCGAACGGCGTCGACACAGCAGCGCTGTTCGAGACCCTCGACGCGGTGAAGGGCAGCCCCGACATCGCCAAGTTCCAGTTCCGGGCCACCAACCGGTGGATCAGCGGCACGCACAACCGATCGACCATCCACGGCTTCTACGGAGCCGGGCAGGAGCTCACACACCGTACGGCGTCCACCTTCGATGCCGACCACCCGCAGGTGCTCGTGGGGCAGGACAACGCTCCGACGCCGGTCGAGTTCCTACTGCACGCGCTGGCGGCCTGCCTCACCTCGGGACTGGCCAACATCGCCGCGGCCCGCGGGGTGAACCTGACCTCGGTCGAGTCGACCGTCGAGGGTGACATCGACCTGCTCGGCATCCTCGGCCTGTCCGACGAGGTTCGGAACGGCTACGAGCAGATCCGCGTGCACTTCCACCTCCAGGGCGACGACCCCGACAAGCTGCGGCAGGTCGTCGAGCAGTCTCGACTCCGCTCAGCGGTGTACGACGTCCTGACCAACGGCGTCCCTGTCACCGTCGACGTGACGACCTGACGATGCGAACCACCACGTACGACGCCGTCGTCGTCGGAGCCCGGCCCGCGGGAGCGGCCACCGCGATGCTGCTCGCGCGGGCCGGGCTGCGCGTGCTCGTCGTCGACCGGGCCGCGTACGGAGCCGACACCGTCTCGACGCATGCGTTGCTGCGCGGTGGCGTGATGCAGCTCGCCCGATGGAGGCTGCTGGACCCGATCGCTGCTGCGGGTACGCCCGCCGTCGGGCGCTGCATCTTCCGGTACGGCGACCGGGAGGTCGATGTGCCGATCAAGCCGAGAGCCGGTGTCGATGCGCTCTACGCGCCCCGGCGGACTGTGCTCGACCCGATCCTGGTCGACGCGGCCCGCGATGCCGGCGCGGACGTTCGGTTCGGCGTCAGCGTGACCGACCTGGTCGGCAAGGGACGAGTGACCGGCGTCGTTGGCCAGGACGAGCACGGCCGACCGTTCGCCGCGAACGCGCGGATCACGATCGGCGCGGACGGCATCGGCTCCACGGTCGCCCGGTTGGTCGGCGCGCCTGTGGAGCAATCGGGCGGCAGCGCGGCCGCCTTCATCTACGGCTACTGCGAAGGGTTGCCGGCCGACCGCTACCAGCTCTGGTATCAGCTCGGGGTCGCGGCCGGCAGCTTTCCCACCAACCACGGCCAAGCCTGCGTGTTCGTCGCGTCGCCGCCGCCGCGGATGCGTCACGAGTTGCGCAGCGGAACCAACCCGGCGTACGCGAAGCTGCTTGCCGAGGCGGCGCCGGAGCTGCTCGACGGGGTATGCGACCCGAGCCGCCTTCGCCTATTCGCCGGGCGGCGTACCGGCTATGTCCGCCGGTCACACGGGCCTGGCTGGGCGCTGGTCGGCGACGCCGGCTACTTCAAGGACCCGATCACCTCGCACGGACTCACCGACGCACTTCGCGACGCCGAGCTGCTCAGCCGGGCGATCATTGCGGCCGCCGCAGGCGAGACGACGGAGCCGATGGCACTCGCGGAGTACCAGAGCGTCCGGGACCGGTTGTCCGCCCGGCTGTTCGCCATCACCGACCGGATCGCGTCGTTCCGGTGGGACCTCGACAGCATCGCTGGCCTGCTGACCGATCTGAGCGACTCGATGGCCGACGAGATGCATTGGCTCGGCGAGCTGGACGCTCGCCACGATCTGATGGAGACGACATGACCAGGAAGACCGCGGCGGTCGCGAGCGGCGTGCTCCTGCCGATCCTGTGGTCCGCGCCCGCCGTCGGCTCGGCCGCCGCCGACACCACCACGTCCGACACCGCCGCCACGCGTACGCTCGCCGGCCCCACGGTGGTGCGGTTGTTGGGCGGCGGCGTCCTGCAGGTCGTCACACCCGAGGACGACAGCCGCGTCAGTGTGGGTCCCACGTCATCGAGTGAGTTGTCTGTGACGGACGTCCATCCGTTGGAAGCGGTGGCCCCCTGCGAGCTGCTTTCCGCAGGCGAGGTGACGTGTCCGCCCGACCAGGTTAGCTCCGTCCTGGTCTTGACTGGCGCGGGAGACGACCAGGTCGAGACCCGGGTGGACGTACCGGTCGTCGTATCCACCGGCGCCGGCGATGACGTCGCCAACGACATCCTCGCTCCGGAGACCCACTTCGTCATGGGCGCCGGCGACGACACGGTGCAGCCAGGATCGGGCGCCAACGACGTCGTCGGCGGCCCGGACGAGGACTCGGTGTGGTACCGGAGGCGCGATCTCAACACCGACCCCATCGCGGTCAGCTTGGACGACGTGACCAACGACGGCGCCGTTCCGGGGGACGACAACATCCACTCCGACGTGGAGGACATCTTCGGCGGTCGCGGCGACGACCTGCTGGTGGGCTCGAGTGACGCCAACCTCATCGACGCCGGGCAGGGCGACGACACCATCCTGGGCCTGGGAGGCGACGACAGGTTCGTCACGCTCTTCGACAATGTGGATACCGGCGCGGACGCGATGTTCGGCGGCTCCGGGATCGACACCGTTTCGTATGCCGATCATTTCGACACCGGCGTGATCGTACGCCTGGACGACCTCCCGTTCGACGGCCAGCTCGGCGAGAACGACAATGTGCACTCCGACGTGGAGAACATCATCGGC
>DATFRX010000081.1:0-4181 GCA_035262905.1 Nocardioidaceae bacterium | reverse complement strand
TCTTGCGGAATGGGTTCCTCATCGAGATCTCCCTACCTACCGCACTGTGCTGACCGGGACAGGCCGAGAACATCTCCTCGGCCCAGCCGGCCACAGAGGTACCTTCCTCTGTCGCAACGGCAGGTACCCAGGGAGTGCTGGCCTTAACGGAGCGTGAGGAGACCTTGCCCCGTTGTCGTGCGGCTGTCCGATCGGCGCTAGGCGTCGGACTCGTCGCCGTCGCCACGGCCAACCCGGCCGATGGTGCGCCGGTAGATGGCCACCACCACGATGCCGACGAAGACCACGACGAAGGTCAGGGTCGCGATCAGCCCGTACTTGAAGCCTATTCGCCGGTAGACGGCCGGCAGTTTGCTGTTCACGTGAGCGAGCCTCCCGATTGGCACCGGCAGGTCGCCGGTCGAGTGAGTGAGTACCCCGGCCGGTGCGCCGCGAAACCCGTGCCGGCGCCTGCGTGTGGGGGAGGGCAAGGCATGGCTGACGCCGCCCTGGGTACTCCAGTGCGGGACGAAGGGCAGGCCTGCCCCGCCGCCTGTGCTCGCAGCCCAGGAGGCCCCCGCCTGGGGTCGGCCGCCCTTCGTCTTACGGGGATCGGTCTTCCGGAGTTAGGTCCTTCGAGCGTTGGGTACTCCGGCGCCGTTGGGTGGCCACGCCCGAGGTGAGGAGTGAGTAGGGACCATGACGACGGCCTACATCAGCGACGATCTGTGGCGGGAGTTCCACCTCGAGGTCAATATGAGCCCGACCGAGTTGGCGACCTGGCTTCGCGAGGAGGGCTCCAGGCGACAGGACATCGCCACCGAGGCCACCGAAATCATCCTGGACGTCTTGTCGAAGCCCCGTGAGGAGCTCACCGATGAAGACGCCGCCCTGATGGAGAGTCTGGTCGGCCGGATCCGGCTCGAGCGCAGCGAGGGTCTGCACCCCGCTGCCGGTGACGACGCCTGGCGGCATCGCCTGATGGCCCTCGGACACGATCCGAGCAAGGACGGGAAGTAGACAGTTAGGGGAGCCACCGGAGGTGGCACACATGACCACGGCTGACGAAAAGCAGCGCAAGCTCGAAGAGGAAGTCGAACGCTACCGGCGCGCGTCGGAGGACGCTCTCCAGCAACTCGACTGGTGCATCGGCTACTTCCACGGAAGCGGCAAGAAGGGCATCGCCAGGGCACTGTCGGACAACCGGTCGCACATTCGCCGGCACCTGCTGCAGCGCTCGGAGCAGCCGGTGCCCACCCAAAGGACCGCCGCGGCCGACGAGTGACGCCTGTGTAGCCAGCAGCCGTCGGGGTACAGATCCCCACATGTCAAAACAGCCGCCCGACCGCGCCACGACGCCTCGCCGCAGGATGACCCTCGGAGGGTGGTGGCGGGTGGTCCACCGCACGTGGACCCGCTTCGGCGACGACCATGTGACGTTGCTGGCCGGCGGAGTCGCCTTCGCCTGGTTCCTGGCGCTGTTCCCGGGTCTCATCGCGGCCGTCATGATCTACGGCCTCGTGATGGATCCGGCCGACGTCGAGCGGCAGGTCTCCAACGTCGCCCAGGGACTGCCGGCCGAGGCACAGACCCTGCTCACCAACCAGATGAACGACATCGCCAACGGCTCCAGCCAGGGCCTGTCGATCGGGTTGATCGTCAGCCTCGCGCTGGCGCTGTGGAGTACGTCGGCCGGGATCGCCGGTCTGGTCGAGGCGGTCAACGTTGCGTACGACGAGGTGGAGACGCGAAACTTCGTCGTCAAGCGCGGACTGGCCATCATGCTCACGTTGGGCTTTCTGGTCTTCCTCGCGTTGGCCATCGGCCTGATCGCCGTGCTGCCGGTGGTGGTCGATCAACTCACCATCGGCGCGATCGCCGTCTCGGTCATCGACGTCGTCCGTTGGGCCGGCCTCGTCGTCTTGGTGATCGTCGCGCTCGGCGTGATCTATCGGATCGGCCCGGACCGCGACGTACCCAAGGCCGGCTGGCTGAGCGTCGGTGCCGTGACCGCTGCCGGGCTCTGGCTCGTCGCGTCGGCGGCGATGGCGGTGTTCGTCGACAACTTCGGTCAGTACGGCCAGACCTACGGCAGTCTGGCCGGGGTCGCCGTCTTGATGCTGTGGCTGTGGATCACCGCGATCGCGGCACTGCTCGGCGCCGAGATCAATTCCGAGGTCGAGACGCAGACCGACCGGAAGCCGGCAGCCGACCGGGTCGGCTCGGAAGACGAGGTGGTCGCGGCCGGCGCCAGCCCGAGCCCGCCGCCTCGACAGGCCCAGCAGACCTGACGATCGCCCGATGTCAGGAGTCCGACTGAACGAACCGGTCGCCCTGGTCCTCGGCGGTGGCGGCGTGCTCGGCGCGAGTCAGGTCGGCATGCTGCGGGCGCTCGACGACGCCGCGATCACACCCGACCTTGTCCTCGGAACCTCGGTCGGGGCGATCAACGGCGCGGCTCTGTCCGCCGGACACGGTCGGGTGGGAGCCCTCGACGACCTGTCGCGCATCTGGGAGGGGATGGCGCACGGCGACGTCTTCAGCGGGTCACTTCTGAGCCGAACCGTTCGGGTGGTCCGCACCGGAACCCACCTGCACTCGTCCGAGCCACTGCGGCGACGGCTCGAAGACACCTTCGGCGATCAGCGGATCGAGGACCTCCCGATGCCGTTCCAGTGCGTCGCCGCGAGCATCGAACACGCCCGCGAGCATTGGTTCACCGACGGTCCGGTCGTGGATGCTGTCCTCGCGAGTTGCGCCGTGCCCGGGCTGTTGCAGCCGGTTCAGATCGACGGGGAGCACTTCCTGGACGGCGGTCTGGTCGCCAGCGTGCCGGTCGAACGCGCGATCCAGCTCGGCGCCAGAACGGTCTTCGTTCTTCACGTCGGGCGATTCAACGCGCCGCTGCAGCCGCCGAGACGGCCGTGGGAGGTCGCCGTCGTCGCGTTCGAGATCGCTCGGCGCCATCGGTACGAGACGACGATGGCGAGCCTGCCCGACGACGTGACCGTCCACGTCCTCCCGACCGGCAGCGAGCCGCTGCGATTCACCGACCGCCGACAGTTCTTCTACCGCGACTTCTCCACGGTCCCCGGGCGGATCGAGGCCGCGCGCGAGGCGACGATCGACTATCTCCAGAGCCTGGGCCGCCCGTGATGACGGCCGCTCGATGGCTACGACGACTCGTCGCGCCGATCGTCCTCGTCGTGCTGCTGGCCGTGTCGGTCGCGGTGTTCGTGGCGTCGGTCGTCCCGCTGACGCTGGCCTCGGCCGTCTGGTCACCGCCCCGGAAGCTGGTACGGCTGCTCCTGTTCGCCACGACAGTGCTGAGCACCGAGCTCGTGGCGCTGGGTGCGGCGCTCGGCCTCTGGCTGACTCGAGGCGGGACGGAGCCGCACTTTCGCTGGCTCGGTCGCTGCACTCGTCATCTGGTGCGCCGGGCGGCCACGCTGTTCGAGATCGAGCCGGACGACGGAGTGCGCGACTGGCCGACCGATCGACTCGGCGAGTCGGACCATGCGTTGCTCGTGCTCTGCCGCCATGCCGGCCCGGGCGACAGCGTCATCATTCTGGACGCGCTGATCAACCGCTACGGCCGGCATCCCCGCCTCGTCATGAAGCGGTCGATGCAGATCGACCCGGCCGTCGACGTGTACTTCAATCGGCTGCCGGCGGCCTTCATCGACACCGAGGGTGCCGACGGATCGGGTCAGCAGGCGATCCGGCAGCTGGCACAAGGCCTCGCCCGCGACGACACCCTGGTGATGTTCCCCGAGGGCGGCAATTACACGCCGCGGCGACACCGACGCGCGATCCGGCACCTCGCCCGGGCCGGCTACCACGGTGACGCCGCTCGCGCCCATCGACTCCGCAACGTCATGCCGCCACGACCCGGCGGCGTCCTCGCCGTGCTGGACGAGGCCGACGTCGACGTGCTGGTGCTCGGCCACTCCGGCATCGGCCGGATCCGCTCGGTCGAGGACGCCTGGCAGTCGCTGGAGGATCCGAAGCCGGTCGCGCTCAAGGCCTGGTACACACCCTTCGACAAGGTGCCGACCGATCGTCGGCATCGGGTCGGCTGGCTCTTCGATCTCTGGACGACGGTCGACCAATGGATCGAGTCCGAGACCGACGGCGACGACCGAGGACGAGACGCGGGGACGGCATTGCCGCCAGGCGAGGATTTGTCTGGAGTCTGACAG
>DATFRX010000080.1:0-2902 GCA_035262905.1 Nocardioidaceae bacterium | reverse complement strand
TCGTACTTGTAGTAGATCCGGGCCGGAGTGCCGAGCGCCTTCTCGAGGCGACGAGCCCGATACAGCGGCGACGGCCGCCATAGCCGGTAGACCTCGAGGACCTCTTCTGGGATGTCGACGTAGCGGTCGGTCGTGACCTCTTGGGCGATCAGCGCCATCGGGAACAGCGGCGCCAGATCGTCCGGGCCGACCGGCTGTCCGGTGCCCGGGTGCAACGGCGGTGGCGGCGGCTCGGGCAGATCGGGGATCAGGTTGTACCACTGCGTCGGCATCTGGTCTTCGTCGAGGACGTACTTGGTGCGTTCGGCCATGACAGCCTCCTCCGCTGGTGATACCGGCGAGAATCACGGTAGTGCCTCGGTTTTGCGCACTTGTCGTTGGCTCGGGCCGCGTGCGACCAACAACAAGTGCGCGAAACCGAAGCTCAGGGCAGCGTGAGGATGCGCGGACCGTCGCCGGTGATCGCCACGGTGTGCTCGACATGGGCGCCGCGACTGCCGTCGGCTGTGACGATCGACCAGCCGTCGGAGCCGATCCGGTAGTCGTCGTGGCCGCCAGCCATCAGACTCGGCTCGATCGCGATGACCAGGCCGGGCCGGAGCGGCAGTCCACGACCCGATCGAGCCTCGTTGTGTACGAACGGATCCTCGTGCATCGCCCGTCCGATGCCGTGGCCGGCGAAGTCGTTCTGGATGCCGTAGCCCGCCTCGCGCCCGACGACCGACATCGCGTGCCCGATGTCGCCCATCCGGCCGCCGGGCTGTGCCGCCTCGATGCCGACCGCGAGACAGCGCTCGGCTGTCGCGATCAGGTCGAGGTCCGCTTGGCGCGGCGTCCCGACTACGAAGCTGATCGCCGCGTCCGCGTGCCAGCCGTCGATGTGCGCCCCGAAGTCGACACTGAGCAGATCGCCGTCGCGCAGTCGATAGTCGGTCGGCAGTCCGTGCAGCATGACGTCGTTGACCGAGGTACAGATGACTCCGGGGTATGGCGTGGGCGCGAAGTGCGGGTGGTAGCCGAGGAACGACGACCCGGCGCCTGCGTCGTCGAGGATCTTGCGCGCGGCCTCGTCGAGCTCGCGAAGCGAAACCCCGACCGCCGCCTGCGCCCGCATCTCGGCATGGACCGCAGCGACGACCCGACCGGCCGCCCGCATCGACTCGATCTCGCCGGCGGTCTTGAGCTCGATCACGGGGTCCCCTCTCCATCCGAGAGTTGGTGCAATGTCGCACCGACTTCGGCCACGCGCTGCGGTTTCACGCCAACAGTTTGCTCTGACGCTGGCGGGATAACTATACCGGTATTAGTATGCCGTTCATGGTGCGCGTACCCCTGACCACCTCCGAACGCGAGCGCGGTGAGCGACTCGGCGAGGTGCTGCGCGCCGCGAGGGCCGACCGGAGCATCGTCGACGTCGCCGCCGAGGCCGGCATCTCGCCGGAGACCCTGCGCAAGATCGAACGCGGCCGGATCCCGACCCCGGCCTTCTTCACCGTCGTCGCCGTCGCCGATGCGCTCGGCCTGCCGGTCGACGGCCTGCTCTCCGACGTCATGCGCGCCGGCCGCGAGACGGCCGGCATCGCGCACACAAAACCCATGACGGGTGCGCAAAACAGAGGCCGGTGGCAGGCTGGTGGGGTGACTGCGGAGCAGACGGTCGAGAGTGCGACCGATCCGGCCTGTGCCTTGGCGCATGACGACCATCCCAGCGACGACCTCGGCACTCTGGTCGCCGTCTTCGCCTCCCCGGTGGCCCGGTGGCTGCTGCATTTCGGTCGCCACACCGGCTATCGCACCGTCCTGATCGAGCCCGGGCCCGACGTGGACGACCGGGTCTCGTCGTACGCCGACGATGTGTACGGAGACTTCACCACCGCCAAGCTCGACGACACCGCTGCCGTGGTCGTCACCGACCATCATCGCGACGAGCTCGGCGAGCTGGTCCGCGACGCGCTCGCGACGCCGGCGCACTGGATCGGTGTCATGGGCAGCCCACGGCACATCCCGCCGCACATCGAGCGGCTCCGCGAGCTCGGGACGTCCGAGGACGACATCGCCCGGGTCCATCGGCCGATCGGGCTGAACATCGGGTCGAAGCGGCCGCCGGAGATCGCCATCGCGACGTTGGCCGGCCTGATAGCCGAGCGGCGGGGTCGCCCCGGCGGCTTCGAGTTTCTGTCCTGACCGCCGGTTAGCCTCGGCCGGGTGGAGCCCGAGGCCCGCTCCGGGAGTGCCGACTTCCCGCCCGACGAGGTCCTGGTCGCCCGATTGCGCGATGGCGACGAGGCCGCGTTCGTGCTGCTTGTCGACGCCTGGTCAGGTGGCATGGGGCGGCTGGCGCGCTCGTTCGTCGCCACCAACGAGTCGGCCGCCGAGGTCGTGCAGGACACCTGGCTCGCCGTCATCCGGGGCATCGACTCCTTCGAGGGCCGGGCCTCGCTCAAGACCTGGACCTACCGGATCCTGGTCAACACGGCCAAGCGTCGCGGCGCTCGCGAGGGTCGGACGATCCCGATGAGCAGCCTGCTGCCGACCGACGAGGACTACGGGCCGACGGTCGATCCCGCTCGGTTCCTCGAGGCTGGTCATCGCTGGGCCGGGCACTGGCGTGAGTTCCCAGCAGCCTGGCCGTCGCCGGAGCACGCCGCTCTGTCCTGCGAGATCCACGCCCAAGTCGCCGAGGCCGTCGCGGCGTTGCCCGACCGGCAGCGGATCGTGATCACCCTGCGCGACGTCGAGGGCTACTCGTCCGACGAGGTACGCGAGATCCTGGACATCTCGGCGCCGAACCAGCGCGTACTCCTGCATCGGGCCCGGGCGTTCGTACGCGCCAGACTGGAGTCGTACTTCGCGACGGTCGACACCGAGCGGGTCGGAGGAGAGGCGGTGCCATGAGCGATCT
>DATFRX010000079.1:0-10600 GCA_035262905.1 Nocardioidaceae bacterium | reverse complement strand
CGGACCCTAGACCGCCTGATTCGAGGCCAGCCAGCATCGGCGCATGTCTCATCCGGACCCGAACGCGACGCCAGACCTGACTCCGATCCGAGTCGGCGAGGTCTGGGAACATCCTGTGACCGGCGAGAGCGCGACGATCATCGAGCTCCCCTGGACGAACCCGAAGGGCCGCGTCGTCGCCGAGCTCACCGCCGCTGCCGGAGCACGGGTCGCGGGCGAGCACAGCCACGATGGGATCGTCGAGAGCTTCACGGCCCTCGACGGCGAGCTGACCGTCAAGCGTGACGGGGAGACGAGCATTCTCAGCGAAGGCGAGACGGCCGTCATCGAGCCCGGCGCCTGGCACGACTGGTGGAACGCGACCGACCGCGACGCCCTCGTACGGGTCGAGATCACACCGGGCGAGCGCTTCACCCACATGATCGAGACCTTGTTCGGGCTCGGACGTCTCGGCCACACCAACGCCAAGGGCATGCCGGATCCATTGCAGCTCGCTCTGTTCGGGCAGGAGTTCAGCGACGTCATCGTGTTCCGCAAGCCGCCACCTGCGGTCCAGCGGGTCGTCTTCGGGCTGCTCGCTCCGATCGCCCGCTGGCGCGGATACCGCCCGACCTACCCGGAACTCTCGCGCACCGTACTCGCGCCGCGGGAGTGACCGGCACGTCGGCCGTCGCTGCGGCTTCGCTACGTTCGCTGCGATGAAGGAGCTGACGACGTCACGACTGCGGCTGCGGACCTATCAGGAGGACGACGCGGCGTTCCTGCTCGACATGTACGAGCGCCCGGAAGTCCTGCGCTACCTGACGAGGGCGCATCTGGCCGATCAGTCGGCGGCATCGGAGGAGGTACGCGTTCGCAAGCGCCTCGACGCCGATCCGGTACTCGGCTGGTGGCTGGTGACGCTGGCCGACGGAACTCCGACCGGGACCATCCTCCTCGTGCACTCCAGTGGGACGACCGAGGTCGAGATCGGATGGCACCAGCACCCGGACCACGACGGCAACGGCTACACGACCGAGGCTGCAGCGGCGGTACTGGACCGTACCTTCGGCTGCGGCATCGGATCCGTCATCGCCTTGACGACGCCCGTGAACGAGCCGTCGCAGCGGGTCTGCCGCCGGCTCGGGATGCGAGACCTGGGCATGACCGACCGCTACTACGACGGAGCGTCGCTGCGGCTGTTCCAGACGACCGCATCGGGCTAGCCGCCCCCGGCTCCGTCAGCCGGCCATCCCGGCCGGACCCGGAATGTCTTTGATCCCTTCACGGGCTCGCTCGACATGGTCGGCGCTGCGCTCGTCCCGCAGCTCGCGCTCAACCTCACGTCGCCGATAGCGCGCGATCCGCAGCCGCCACACCAGACGCTTGACCCACCCCATGGCCACCTCCCACTGCAGCCCCGCAGTATCAGGGTACGCCTGGATTGCCGGTCAGCTGGGGTTTGTGAGACGGCGCTGAAGCGAGTGCTACGCGCCTAGTTCAGCGGGTAGCTGGGAGCCGGACCGCTGCGGACGCCGGACTGGAGGCGCTCCATGTTCTCGGCCCGACGGCGATCCGTGCGCTCGCGGTGCATGAGCGCGTCCTCATAGATGGCGACCCGGGCGCGCTTCGTCAGCACCACCATTGCCTGCCTGAATCGGGCCATGTCAGCGTTCCACTTCTACTCAATGGGATTGGTTCGGGCAGCATCGCAGTGCCCATCAATATCAATGTCTTGTGTTTCGGAGTTATTCCGGTGGAGCTGAGGGGACTCGAACCCCTGACCCCCTCCATGCCATGGAGGTGCGCTACCAACTGCGCCACAGCCCCGGGACGCCCGGCGCCTCGTGAGCGCGAGCCCACACAGCATAGCCGTCGGAACCACGCGTACGAAAATCGGCTCCAGCCCGCCAAGAGTCTTGCGATTGTGGTCGCCAGAGCAGCCGTAACTGCAAGTTTCGCGTCGCGTCGAACCGGGTCAGTTCGCCAGCGGTTCGCCGTCGGATTCGTCCTGGTCGCCGTCGCCCGTCACCGACTCGATGTCGTCGCCGGACAGCACCGGCTCGGGCAGGGTTCCGGCGTTCCACTCGGTGAACCGCCAGCCCATCCGGCCCTCCTCGAGGACGATCCAGGCGCAGTTGCTCAGGCCGCCGAAGGCGTTCCAGTGCTCCTGGGCGATGCCGAGGAACCGACAGGCTCCGACCCGTAGCGACAGGCCGTGGGCGACGACGATGACGGTACGGCCGCCGTCCGGTCCGTCGGCGAGCTTCGCGGCTCGTTCCAGGGCGGCGACGGCTCGCTCGGCGACCTCGGCGACCGTCTCGCCGTCTACGCCGCGGCGGACGTCCTCCCCGGCATGGATTCGACGCCGCTCGTCACCGAACTGCTCGTTGACCTCGCGCCGGGTCAGTCCCTGCCACTGTCCGAGGTGGATCTCGCGAAGCGCCGGATCCCGACGTACCTCGAGGCCGGTCAGGTCGGCCAGCGCTTCAGCCGTCTCGTACGCCCTGGACAGGTCGCTGCTGATGATCGCCGAAGGCTTGAGCGACGCCAGTCGGGCGGCGGCGGAACGGGCCTGCTGCCGGCCGACGTCGTCGAGCGGCACGTCGATGTGACCCTGGCCGCGGCCGGCGAGGTTCCACTCGGTCTGGCCGTGGCGCCACAGCACCAGCCGGCGACTCATCCGGCGGCACCACCGGAGTCGGACTGGCCGGCCGAGACCGACTCGGGCAGGTCGATGACCGGGCAGTCGGCCCAGATCCGATCGAGCGCGTAATAGGACCGCTCGTCCTGGTGCTGCACGTGCACGACGATGTCGACGTAGTCGAGCAGCACCCATCGCCCCTCGCGATGACCCTCGCGGCGGACCGGCTTCGCGTCCAGCTCGTGCAGCTTCTCCTCGACGGCATCGACGATGGCCCGGACCTGCCGGTCGTTGGAGGCCGAGCAGACCATGAAGACGTCGGTGATGACGAGTTGCTCGGAGACGTCGAACGCGACGATGTGATCGGCCAGCTTGTTCGACGCGGCCTCGGCGGCGGCGATCGTCAGCTCCTTGGCGCGTTGGGTAGCGGTCACAGGTTTCCTAGGGGTTGGGACGGTTCGTAGAGCCGGTGTTTGGCGATGTATTGCACCACACCGTCGGGTACGAGATACCAGACCGGCTCGCCTCGGGCCACGCGCGCCCGGCAGTCGGTCGACGAGATCGCGAGGGCCGGTATCTCCACGAGCGTAACGCGCCGACTGGGCAGATCACGCAACGTCGAGTCGTCGACATCGTGACCCGGCCGTGTGCAGCCGACGAACTGCGCCAGCTCGAACAGCTCGCCGTGGTCGCGCCAGGTCAGGATCTGCGCCAATGCATCCGCGCCGGTGATGAAGTAGAGGTCGACGTCGCCGAGCCGCTTGTGGAGGTCGCGAAGCGTGTCGATCGTGTACGTCAGGCCGGGCCGGTCGATGTCGACGCGGCTGACCGTGAACCGCGGATTGGACGCGGTCGCGATCACCGTCATGAGGTAGCGGTCCTCGCGGCCGGAGATCGTACGATCCGCCTTCTGCCACGGCTCCCCTGTCGGCACGAACACGACCTCGTCGAGCCCGAAGGACGCCTGTACCTCGCTGGCGGCGACCAGGTGACCGTGATGGATCGGGTCGAACGTGCCACCCATCACACCGACGCGACGACGTGCGTCGGATGCGCCCGTTGGCCCCTGGCTAGCCATGGGGCGGTCCCGCCCTCATGGGCAGTCATGCCCTAACAGTGCGGCCTGCCCTTGCCGAAGCCGAGGGTGAGGATCATCAGGAGGGTCAGGATCCCGAACGCGATGAGCCCGACGGCCAGCGGTGGGATCGGCAGGTCGCGGGTCTCCTCGGCGGCCCGGACCGAAGCTTCCGTCATCGCCTGTGCGCTCATCGACATACCGAAAGGCTACCGAATCTGGCCGGACCCGGTGACGACGTACTTGGTCGTGGTCATCTCCGGCAGTCCCATCGGGCCCCTGGCGTGCAGCTTCTGCGTCGAGATGCCGATCTCCGCCCCGAAGCCGAACTCGCCGCCGTCGGTGAACCGGGTCGACGCGTTGATCATCACCGCGGCCGAGTCGACGGCGACACTGAACCGCTGCGCCGCGACGAGCGACCGGGTCACGATGGCCTCGGTGTGCCCGGACGAGTAGGTACGGATGTGGTCGACGGCCTGGTCGAGCGACTCGACGACCGCCGCCGAGATGTCCAGGGAGAGGTACTCCGCCGCGTAGTCCTCCTCGGTCGCCGCCACCACCTGCTCCGACGCGGACTGAAATACCGCGTCGCCGTGGATCGTCACGCCACGGTCGGTGAGTGCCTGCGTCACTCGGGGCACGAACGTATCCGCGACCGCCTTGTGCACCAGCAGCGACTCCGCGGTGTTGCAGACGCTGGTGCGCTGCGTCTTCGAGTTCACAACGATGTCGAGCGCCTCGTCCAGGTCGGCGTCGGCGTCGACATAGACGTGGCAGTTGCCGACGCCGGTCTCGATCGCCGGCACCGTCGCGTTGGTCACGACCGTCTGGATCAGGTCGGCGCCGCCGCGCGGGATGACCAGGTCGACCAGCCCCCGCGCCTGGATCAGATGGGTCACCGTGGCCCGGTCGTCGGTCGGCAGCACCTGGATCGCGTCCGGAGGCAGCCCGACCGTGGCGATCGCGTCCCGGAGCACGTCGGCGATCGCGGCGTTGGACCGCGCGGCCGACGACGAGCCGCGCAGCAGCACCGCGTTGCCCGCTTTCAGGCACAGCGCCGCCGCGTCGACTGTCACGTTGGGCCGGGCCTCGTAGATCATGCCGATGACACCGAACGGGACCCGGATCTGCCGCAGTTGCAGCCCGTTGGCCAGCGTCGACCCGCGGACCACGTCACCGACCGGATCCGGCAGCCCTGCCACGTCGCGGGTGCCGTCGGCCATCTGCTGCAGTCGGGCCTCGTCCAGGCGCAGTCGGTCGATCAGGTGCTCGCCGGTGCCGGCGGCGCGGGCCCGGTCGACATCGGCAGCGTTCGCCTCCAGGATGGCGCCGGCATCGGCCAGCAGCGCGTCAGCCATCGCCGCCAGCGCCCGGTCCTTGTCGGCCCGGGGCATCGGCGCGAGCGCAGTCGCGGCCGCGCGGGCCCGTTTGGCAGCGGCGTGGACCGCGTCACGAGCGGCGTCAGTCATGCGGCCAGGGTAGTCGTCGGTTTTGCGCCCCTGCTGCCATCTCGGCACCCGTGCGTGGTCACTGAGGGTGCAAACCGGGTCGGCCGCTACCGATGCAAGAGGACGAGATCGTCGCGATGGACCACCTCGCGTTCGTACTCGGCGCCGAACTCTCGGGCCAGATCGCCGGTCGACCGGCCGACCAGGCGTGGCAGTTCGGCGCTGGCGTAGTTGACCA
The DNA here is from genome assembly GCA_035262905.1 of Nocardioidaceae bacterium. Lineage (GTDB taxonomy): Bacteria > Actinomycetota > Actinomycetes > Propionibacteriales > Nocardioidaceae > DATFRX01. The sequence continues at coordinate 5,216 of DATFRX010000079.1, read as the reverse complement.
GGCCGCGCGCCACGGGGTCGCCGCCGGGGTCGACCAGGTCGACGGGGTCACCGGCGTCGAACGAGCCGATCACTTTGGTGATCCCGGCCGGCAGCAGCGACGCCCGCCGCTCGACGACAGCCCGCACGGCGCCGTCGTCGAGCACGATCTGACCGTGCGGCTCGGTAGCATGCGCCAGCCACAGCAGCCGGGTCGGCCGGCGGCGCCCGGTCGGGTGGAACCGGGTGCCGGTCGGCGTCCCCGCGAGCGCCTCGGCAGCCTGTCCCGCATGCGTCAGGACGACCTCGATCCCGGCCTCGGTCGCGATCCGGGCCGCCTCGACCTTGGTGACCATGCCGCCCGACCCGACGCCGGAGCCGCTGGTACGCCGGACCTCGACCTCCGACAGGTCGGCCGGGCCGCGTACGTCGCTGATCGGCTTCGCCTCGGGCCGACGCGGGTCGGCGCTGTGCAGACCATCGACGTCGGACAGCAGCACGAGCAGATCGGCGTGCACCAGGTGGGCGACAAGCGCGGCGAGTCGGTCGTTGTCGCCGAAGCGGATCTCGCTGGTCGCGACCGTGTCGTTCTCGTTCACGATCGGGACGACGCCGAGGTCGAGCAGCTTGGCGAACGTGCGATAGGCGTTGCGATAGTGCGTACGCCGGGTCAGATCATCCGCGGTCAGCAGGACCTGGCCGGTGGCGTGGCCGTGGCGGGCGAACTCCTCGGTGTAGCGATGCATCAGCAGTCCCTGGCCCACGCTGGCGGCCGCCTGCTGCGTCGCCAGGTCACGCGGCCGACGCGCCAGTCCGAGCGGTCCGATGCCCGAGGCGATCGCGCCCGAGCTCACCATGACGATCTCGTCGCCCCGGTCGCGTGCGGCCGCGAGCACGTCGACCAGCGCCGCCACCCGCGACGGCACCACACCGCCCTCGGCCGATGTCAGCGTCGACGATCCGATCTTGACGACGACTCGCCGGGCGTTCGCCGACATGCTCAGCGACCCTCCAGCCGACGGTCATGGCCACGCGGGCCGTGCAGGATCTCGGCGCCGGCCGCGATCTGGGGCTCGAAGTCGAACACGACGGCATCGTCATCGGACCCGATCACGACGTCGTCACCGGCCTTGGCGCCGAGCTGGAGCAGCCGCTCCTCGACGCCGAGCCGGGCCAGCCGGTCGGCCAGGAATCCGACCGCCTCGTCGTTGCCGAAGTCGGTCTGGCGCACCCAGCGCTCCGGCTTGTCGCCCTGGACCCGCCACTGGTCGTCTACCCGCTCGATCTGGAACTCCGCGCCGGACACCCCCTCGGGCCGCAGCACGATCCGGGTCGGCTCGGCCGCCGGCGCCTCCGCCCTCGCCGCCACGACCAGGCGGCCCATCGCGAAGCCGAGCTCGCGGAGTCCCTCGTGGGTCGCGGCCGAGCAGGGGTAGACGTCGTAGCCACGGGCCTCGAGCTCCGGGCGTACGAGATCGGCGAGCTCCCGCGCGTCGGGCACGTCGATCTTGTTGAGTACGACGATCCGCGGCCGGTCGTCCAGCCCGCCGTACGACGCAAGCTCCCGCTCGATGACGTCGAGGTCGGTGAGTGGATCGCGGCCGGGCTCGGGCGTTGCGCAGTCGATGACATGGGCCAGCGCGGCGCACCGCTCGACATGGCGCAGGAAGTCGTGACCCAGTCCGCGGCCATCGCTGGCGCCCTCGATCAGTCCGGGCACGTCGGCGACCGTGAACGTGGCGTCGCCGGCCGTGACGACACCGAGGTTCGGGGTCAGCGTCGTGAACGGGTAGTCGGCGATCTTCGGCCGCGCCCGCGACATGGCGGCCACCAGGCTCGACTTGCCGGCGCTCGGGAAGCCGACCAGTCCGATGTCGGCGACCACCTTGAGCTCGAGGAGCACGCGACGGTCCTCGCCCGGCTCGCCGAGCAGTGCGAACCCCGGTGCCTTGCGCTTCGGAGAGGCGAGGGCGGCGTTGCCGAGACCGCCACGGCCGCCCGCGGCGACGACCAGCTCGGTGCCGGCGCCGACCAGGTCGGCCAGCACCGTGTCGTGCTCGTCCTTGACCACCGTGCCGTCCGGCACCGGCAGGATCAGCGAGTCGCCGCTGGAACCACTCTTGTTGCCGCCGCTGCCGTGCGAGCCGTGACCGGCCCGCCGATGCGGCTGGTGGTGGTAGTCGATCAGGGTCGTGACACTGGGGTCGACTCGGAGCACGACGTCGCCGCCGTGTCCGCCGTTGCCGCCGTCGGGCCCGCCGAGCGGCCGGAACTTCTCGCGATGCACCGACGCCACACCGTTGCCGCCGCGCCCACCGGAGACGTGCAACGCGACCCGGTCGACGAACGTCGGGACCGCCACGACGCCTCCTTCCTCCGTACCTCTCCACTGGCGGTAGCCATTTTGCGCGAAACGCCGAGCGTGTTGCGCGATTTGGCTACCCCGAGTGGGGCGGGTGACAAGCAGAAGGGGCGGCCCGTCGATGCGGACCGCCCCTTCAGCGCTGAATGTGTGTGCTGGTCGCCCGCGTCACTCCGCCGGCGCCGGCAGCACGTTGACCACCCGACGACCGCGCCGAGTACCGAACTCCACGTTGCCGTCGATCAGGGCGAACAGCGTGTCGTCGCCGCCCCGCCCGACGTTGGTGCCGGGGTGGAAGTGCGTGCCGCGCTGCCGGACGATGATCGTGCCGGCGTTGACCAGCTGGCCACCGAATCGCTTCACGCCCAACCGCTGCGCGTTGGAGTCGCGGCCGTTGTTGGACGACCCGCCACCCTTCTTGTGTGCCATTTGCTCAGTCCTCGCTCGCGCTACTTCGTCGTCTTGATGTCGGTCACCTTGACCTGGGTGTACTGCTGGCGGTGACCCATGCGGCGACGGTAGCCGGTCTTGTTCTTGTACTTGCCGATGTCGATCTTGGGGCCCAAGGTGTCGCCGAGGATCTCGGCCGTGACCTTGACCTTGGCCAGCTTCTTGGCGTCGGCGGTCACGCTGCCGTCGTCGACCAGCAGCACGGCCGGCAGCAGCAGCGACTCGCCAGGACGCGCGTCGACCTTGTCGATCTCGAGGACATCGCCGACGGCGACCTTCTGCTGCTGGCCACCACTGCGCACGATCGCGTACACCGCGGACTCACTCTCTCGTCAAAAGGGGATGGCGCGACACACCTGCACGCGCGCCGACCTCCAAGGATACGGACTCAGGCCGAGTTCGGTCAAAGCGGGTCGTGCCCTAGGACACGCCCGACGCCTCCAGCGTGGCCGGCTCGGCCGATTCGGTCGCAGGAGCCTGGTCGGACGACCCGTCGGAGGCCGCCTTGGACCGCCGCCGCGACGACGACTTCTTCGCCGACTTGCCGCCCGACTTCGACTCGGACTTCTTCGTCGACTTCTTGTTGTCCGACTTCGATTCGGACTGCTTGTCCGACTTCGACTCCGAACCGGATCCCGAGCCGCCGCGCTTGCCACGCCGACGGGACGAGCCGTTGTCGGACGCGGCCGCCTTCGGCTCGATCGGCTCGGTGTGGATGATCACGCCCCGGCCCTTGCAGTGCTCGCACGGCTCACTGAACGCCTCGAGCAGGCCAGTACCGATCCGCTTGCGGGTCATCTGCACCAGGCCGAGCGAGGTCACCTCGGCGACCTGGTGGCGGGTGCGGTCCCGGCCGAGGCACTCGACCAGACGCCGGAGCACCAGATCGCGGTTGCTCTCCAGCACCATGTCGATGAAGTCGATGACGATGATGCCGCCGATGTCGCGCAGCCGCAGCTGGCGTACGACCTCCTCGGCGGCCTCCAGGTTGTTCTTGGTCACCGTCTCCTCGAGGTTGCCGCCCGAGCCGGTGAACTTGCCGGTGTTGACGTCGATGACCGTCATCGCCTCGGTGCGGTCGATGACCAGCGACCCACCGGACGGCAGCCAGACCTTGCGGTCGAGCCCCTTCGCGATCTGCTCGTCGATCCGGTACGCCGCGAAGACGTCCTTCGTCGCCTGTTTGTCGGAGTCGGAGTCCTTGGCGCCGGTCCAGCGCTCGAGCCGGTCGGCCAGGTCCGGCGCGACATGGGCGACGTAGGCCTCGATCGTGTCCACGGCCTCGTCGCCGTCGACGACGAGCGAACGGAAGTCCTCGTTGAACAGGTCGCGGACGACCTTGAGCATCAGGTCCGGCTCGGCGTAGAGCAGTTGCGGCGCCTGATTGCCCTCGGACTTCTTCTTGACGTCGTCCCAGCGAGCGGTCAGCGCCGTGACGTCGCGGTTGAGCTGCTCCTCGGTGGCCCCCTCGGCGGCGGTACGCACGATCACGCCGGCGTCCTCGGGCAGCACCTGCTTGAGCAGGTCCTTGAGCCGGGTGCGCTCGGTGTCGGGGAGCTTGCGGGAGATCCCACTGGTGTGCCCACCCGGCACGTAGACCAGGAAGCGGCCCGGGAGGCTGACCTGTCCGGTCAGACGGGCGCCCTTGTGCCCCGCGGGGTCCTTGGTCACCTGGACCAGCACGGTCTGGCCGGACTTCAGGGCGTCCTCGATCCGGTGCGGCTTGCCCTCCATGCCGAGCGCGCGCCAGTCCACCTCACCGGCGTAGAGCACGGCGTTGCGGCCCTTGCCGATGTCGATGAACGCCGCCTCCATGCTCGGCAGGACGTTCTGCACGCGGCCAAGGTAGACGTTGCCGATCAGCGACGTCTGCGAGTCGCGGGCGACGTAGTGCTCGACCAGCACCGCGTCCTCGAGTACGGCGATCTGGGTGACGTCGGCGCGCTGCCGGATGACCATCTCGCGGTTGACCGACTCGCGCCGGGCGAGGAACTCCGCCTCGCTGACGATCGGTGCCCGACGGCGGCCCGCTGCTCGTCCCTCGCGGCGGCGCTGCTTCTTCGCCTCCATCCGGGTCGAGCCCTCAAGTGCGGTGATCTCGTCCTCGGCGCCACGCGGTTCGCGCACGCGTACGACGGTGTTGGCCGGGTCGTCGGGCGACGGCTCGGTGTCCTCGCCCTTGCGACGCCGACGCCGGCGCCGACGGGTCCCGCCGCCGGACGTGTCGGAGTCGCTACCGCTGCCGTTGTCGTCCTGGCCCGCCGCGCTGGAGTCAGCTTTGTCGCCCGACTCGGCGCTGTCGCTGTCGGTCTCGGCGTCGTCGGAGCCGCCATTGGACTTGCGACGACGACGGCCACCGCGACGGCGGCGTCGACGCTGCGAGCCACCGGAAGCGGAGTCGTCGTCCTCGCCCTCGTCGTCGTCGG
>DATFRX010000078.1:0-7612 GCA_035262905.1 Nocardioidaceae bacterium | reverse complement strand
CGCCGACCTCACAACAGCCGCCATCGCGAGCTGACGACGTACCTCCGGTCCGCCATCCTTGGGCGGGACCGGAGGTACCTCGGACCGTTCAGCGGAACGCTCTCGTTCTGACCTCCGAGCAGGCGCAGATCCGCGCCGGCGTCACCAGGTGAGCTCGATCTCCAACTCGTTCTCGTCGCCGATCTCGACCTCGATCTTCAGGTCGACCTCGTCGGGCACGCGAACGGTGAAGCGGCTATCCCCGCGTTCGAATTGGACGGCGTTGTTGCGAGCGAGCGCGTCGGCAAGGTCTCTGAGCCGAGCCGCCGCCTCCTCGCGACGAAGCCGCCGGGTCTCGTCGATCTCGAACAGGTCCATTTCGTCTCCTCGGGAGGTGCGTTCGAAGCGTCGGATGACGGTCAGGGTGGGGTGTTGCCGCGCCGGATGACGGCCCAGATCAGTGCGACTCCGAGCAGCAGGCTGCCGACCCCGTACACCCAGAACGCCGTCGCGGAGTCGACCTCGCCGACCAGCCAGGCGAAGTTCATGCCGAAGAACCCGGTGACGAAGGTGAGCGGCAGGAAGATGGTCGCGACCAGGGTCAGCCAGTAGATGGTCTCGTTCAGCCGCAGGTCGATCAGTTGTCCCGCCGCCTGGGCAGCGGCGTCGATCGCGTCCACCTGACGATTCACCTGCCGGCCGATGCGCTCGAAGTACGGCTCGTCGTCGGCGTGAAGTCCCTCGACCCGGCCGATCTCGAAGCCGATGCGCTCGGAGAGACCGCGCTGGACCGCGGCCCGGCGCCGCAGTCGGTTCAGCTGCGAGGTGATCTCGCGGACGGTCTCCATCCGCAGGCGGCCGGATCGCACGTCGGTCGGCACGGCGAGCGCTTCCAGTTGCTGCTCCACCTCGTTCAGCGCGTCGAAGGCGCTGACGATCATGGCGTCGAGGATGGCGTAGACGGTGTACTGCTCGCTGCGGCCCTCCGGGATGTCCGGCGTCAGTGAGGTCGGGAGTGACACTCGCTCCTCGTGCAGGGTCAGGATGTACTGGCCGGTGATGACGATATGGACCTCGACACCGTGGAGCCGAAAGAGCCCTGCTTCGCCTTGGCCGGCCGACTCGAGATAGCAGCTGAACGCGAAGACGAGGAGCTTGCCGTCGGTGTAGAACATCCTCGACGACGCGATGTCGCCACCGAAGTGGAACAGTGGCGGGAGCGCATCGTCGGGAAGTCCCAGTGCCCGACGTAGGTCTGGTTCGCCGGCGTCCCCGAGCGAGACGTCAAGCCAGAAGAACTCGCCACTCCCGCGCAGGGTCTCGACGCGCTCTCGCGTCGCGGAGTCGAGCCCTTCGAGTATCTGACCCACGAGCAATCAGGGTAGGCGGACCCGCGTACGAGAGTGTTCTGATCGAGCCGGAACGGGCGTAGAATTCGAGAATTCATGATGCGGCCTGACGGGTGTCTTCGCCTGACGGGTGCATCACGTGAGAGCGGTACTGCGTGCCGACTTCACGTCCGGCCCTGCGTGACCTTGACGCGCCGACATCGGTCTCGTACCGACATTGATCGATGTGGTCAGGAACAACAGCAAGGCTTGGAGGGATCCAGATGCCCACACTTCATCGGCTGCTTCGAGTGATCCTGTTCGCGGCCGCGGCCGCCGCATGTGTCGCGGCGGCACTGCAACTTCGTGAGCGGCACGCCGCCGTCGAGCAGACAGCCAACGACATCGAAGACCAGCTCAACGATCTCGACCCAGTGACCCGAGCGGCCGTCCTGGCCAGACTCAGCAAGGACGCCGAGGAGGAGATCAAGTCAGAGGTCGGTGCGCACCGACACTGACCCTTGGCCGTACGTTGACCAGGTGCGAGATTCGAAGGTCATGGGATGAGTGCCCGCCTCACGCTGGGTGAGCTCGGCACGGTGCTGGGGATCTGGGCCCACCCCGACGACGAGGCCTACCTGATGGCGGCGACGGCGCTCGCGGCCGCTGCCGCCGGCTCCACGGTCGCGTGTCTGACGGCGACGGCCGGTGGCGCGGGTGAGTCTGCCGACGAGGCCCGCTGGCCGACGGCTCGACTCGAGGAGATCCGTCGTGGCGAGCTCGCGGCCTGTCTCGCGATCCTCGGCATCGAGGACCATACGTACCTGAATCTCCCCGATGGGGGTCTGGCCGAGGTCGAGCCGGGGTACGGCGTGGAGCTGGTGAGCGCCGTGATCGATCGGGTCCAGCCGGACACGATCCTGACGTTCGGATCCGACGGCATGACGGGCCACGCCGACCACATCACCATCGGCAACTGGACGGTCAAGGCTGCGGCGTCGGTCGCGGGGGACCGGTGCAGGGTGCTGGCCGCGACGAAGACGCCGGAATGGTCGGAGACCTTCGCTGCTGTCAACGACCTGGTCCTGGGTACGGCGGCGCCAAGCACTCGCGTCGACGACCTGGCGCTCGAGGTCTCTCCCACCGGGAGTGCGCTCGACACCAAGATCCGCGCGCTCAAGGCGCAGCCGAGCCAGACGACCAGCCTGGTCCAGGCGGTCGGTGAGACCACGTACCGCGCCTGGGCCGCGAGCGAGTACTGGGTCCGCCGCAGCTGACGAGCCGACTACGGCGCCACGGGTAGCTGCACCGCAACGCAGAGCCCGCCGGCCGGCCGAGGGGTCAGCGTGAGGGTTCCGTCGTGGGCTTGGGCGATGCTCTTGACGATGGCCAGGCCGAGGCCGACGCCTACGTGGTCGGTGCGGATCCGTTCGGTGCCGCGCTGAAACGGCTCGACCAGCGTGCCAGCCAACTGTTGGCTGAGCTGCTTGCCGGTGTTCTCGACGGCGAGCACCACACTCCTGGGTTGAACCATGGAGGTGACCGACACCGTGCCGTGGTCCGGCAGGTTGTGGACGATCGCGTTGTGCACCAGGTTCGTGGTCAGTTGCAGCAGGAGCGCGTGTGAGCCGATGGTCGGGGTGACGTCGCCTGAGATCCGAATGCTGACACCGCGTTTCTCGGCGAGGGGGAGGAGCGTCTCCGTAGCTTCCTCCGCGATCAGGGACAGGTCGACGCGTTCTCGGATGAAGGATCGACGGTCGGCGCGGCTAAGCAGGAGTAGGGCCTCGGTGAGGTCGATCGCTCGGGTGTTGACCAGGTGGAGACGCTCGACGAGCTCGTCGCGGTCGCGGCTCGGATCTTTGCGGGCCACGTCGAGCAGGGTCTGCGTGATCGCCAGTGGGGTACGCAGTTCGTGCGAGGCGTTGGCGGCGAATCGCTGCTGTTCGGCGACGTGTGCCTCGAGCTGCGCCAGCATAGTGTCGAAGGCGTCGGCGAGCTCGCGAAACTCGTCCTGGCTGCCCGGCAGCCGGATCCGATGGGAGAGCGAACCGGTCGCGGCCATCCGGGTAGCGGCGGTGATCCGACTCAGCGGGGCGAGCATGCGGCCGGCGAGCAGCCACCCGCCGATGAGGCCGAACACCAACAAGCACGCCAGCATGAGGGCGGCCCGAGGGACGAACGCGTTTATGAGGTCGGTCCGGTTGGGGACGTATGGCCCGCGGGTGAAGAGCACGCCGTCGGGCACGTAGCGCAGGAGGAACACCCACACGACCGCGAGCAGCAGGATGCCGGCGACCATGATGAAGCCGGCGTAGCTGAGGGTGAGTTTGAGGCGAACGCTCAGACCTGGGGCTCTATCCACGGACCGCTCCCTCGGATGTGGTGTCGGGCGCGGTGTCGATGCGGTAGCCCACGCCGGCCACGGTGGCGATGATCCACGGCTCGCCGAGGCGTTTGCGTAGCGCTGAGACGGTGATGCGTACGGCGTTGGTGAAGGGGTCGGCGTTCTCATCCCACGCTCGCTCCAAGAGTTCTTCGGCGCTGACCACGCCGCCTTCGGCCGCCACGAGGACCTCGAGGACGGCGAACTGCTTCCGGGTGAGTGCGACGTAGCGGTCGTTGCGGTAGACCTCGCGGCGAAACGGGTCGAGCCGGACGCCAGCGATCTCTCGTACGGGTGGTCTGCTGTGGCCGCGACGGCGGTCGAGTGCCCTCAGCCGGAGTACGAGCTCCCTGAGCGCGAAGGGCTTGGTGAGGTAGTCGTCGGCCCCGAGTTCGAACCCGGAGGCCTTGTCGTCGAGCCGGTCGGCAGCGGTGAGCATCAGGATCGGCAGACCGCTTTCGGAGGCGACGATGCTCTCAGCGATCTCGTCGCCGGAGGGGCCGGGGATGTCGCGGTCGAGGACGGCGATGTCGTAGGCGTTGATGCTCAGCAGCTCCAGCGCGCTGTCCCCGTCACCCGCGATGTCGGCGGCGATCGCCTCCAGGCGTAGGCCGTCGCGGATGGCCTCGGCCAGGTAGGGCTCGTCCTCCACGATCAGCACGCGCATGCCTCGACGCTACCCAGCCAGCCCATATCGCCGGCATATCGATTTCCGCGTACGTGCTGGCAACACCGCGCCGCCTTGACTCTCGGCATGTCCTACCGCAGCGCTCGATCGGCCGTCCTCGCCGCCGCTGTCGTCGTCGGCGTGGCGGCTTCGGGGATCCTCAGCTACCAGTCGCTGGTCGGCTCCTCCTCGGCCGCGTCACCAATGCACCTGTTTCGCGGCGACCACCACGGTGTGCTCGGCGAGGCCGACGGTGTCGTCCCGGACGGCGTGACGGTCTTCGACGACGACTATCCGGCCGTGGCCAAGCTCGACCCCGATCTGCTCGGCGCACTGCGTCGGGCCGCGACGAATGCCGCCGGCGACGGGGTCGAGTTCTACGTCAGCAGCGGCTGGCGCTCCCCGGCGTACCAGGAGCAACTGCTTCAAGAGGCGGTCTCGAAGTACGGCACCGAAGCGGAGGCTGCCCGATGGGTCGCGACTCCCACCACGTCGCTTCACGTGTCGGGCGACGCCGTGGACATCGGGCCGTCGGACGCCGCAGCGTGGCTGTCCGAGCACGGCGCGACGTACGGGCTGTGCCAGATCTACGACAACGAGCCGTGGCACTACGAGCTACGCCCCGATGCCATCGAGCACGGCTGCCCGGCCAGGTATGCGGACCCGACGCAGGATCCACGGCTGCAGCAGTGACCGGGGGAGTGCGCGTCAGGGGTTGGCGACTGTGGCCGGTTGAGCCTTGCCGCCCTTCCAGAGCAGCCAGCCGATCAGCCCGATTTCTCCAGGGACAGCGAGCACCGCGAGCAGGACCAGGAGGAGATCTTCGTGGTCTCGGTAGTCGGGTTGCGCGACGCGCATGAGATCGATCACGACGTAGGCGATGCCGGCCAGGACCACCAGCATGCCGAGCACGCTCGGGGCGTAGTCCGACTTGATCATCACGTAGCCGAGCAGCAGCAGATGAACGCCGAAGAAGACCAGCGCGAGGAAGAATCCCTCGTTGTAGGCGTCAAGCGACAGCATGACCTGAGCATCACGGCCTCCCGCGTCGAGCGTCGTCGAGTAGCCGGCGCCGCCCACGAGTTTCAGGACGTCGAGCAGATTCATCAGGGCAGCGGCCGCAATCGCCACGTACGCGATGCGGAAGAAGGCGGCGAACAGCGACAACTCCCGGCTGGTTCGCTGGAAGAGGACGTAGAGCGCCCACGCCACCACACCGTCGGCGATGAGCACGAGGGTGAACGCGACCAGGCTGGTGCCGAAGAGCGTCTTGGAGGTCGCGACGTTGTCGACCGTCGCCGCGGGATCGTCCGGTTCGGTGACCCCATTCAGCACCGACATGGCGAACAGCGCCAGGACGGTGAGGACCGCGTAGGCGATGCCGGCGATGATCGCGGCTCGGCGTTGCGATATCGCGGCTTGGTGGGCTTGCGTCGGTGCTGCGTCTGCGAGAAGGCCGGACATCCTGACTCACCTCATCTGCTCGGCGCCGCGTTGGCAGCACCAGATCCATACGACGTAAGGATCACGTCGTACGATAACCTTACGGCGTAAGACGGTCAAGATCAGACCGCGAACCAGGACCCGATGCAGTGGGGAGGCGGACCCGATGGCGAACCGTGGCCGGACGAGCACCGGGCAGCGGACGACATACCGAGCCGGCCTCAGCAGGGACCGGGTTTCCCGAGCCGCCGTCGACCTCGCCGATGAGCGCGGGATCCAGGCACTCACGATGCGCAACCTCGCTCAGGAGCTCGGCGTCGAGGCGATGTCGCTCTACCACCACGTGGCCGACAAGAACGAGGTCCTGGACGGCATGGTCGATGTCCTGGTGAGCGAGATCAGCGACCGGGTGACCGGATCCGATGCGTCGTCCGACGGAGCTGACCCGGGCTGGAAGGCGGCCGTGCGGGACCGGATCCTGACCGCCCGGGAAGTGCTGCTCGACCACCCCTGGGCGCCCGGCGTCATCGCGTCGCGCAGCGCGATGAGCCCGATCGTGATGCGGCACTACGACTCGCTGATGGGGCTGTTCCGGGCCGGCGGCGTGTCGGTCAGCCTGGTGCATCACGCCATGCACGCCCTCGGCAGCCGCGCCCTCGGTTTCACCCAGGAGCTCTACGCCCCGCAGAACGACCAGGACGACCCCGGGATGGACGTGGCGGCGATCATGCGCGGCGAACTGGCCAAGAGCTACCCGTACATCACCGAGATCGCCGTCATCGAGTCCGGCAACCACGACAAGGACTCAACCTTGGGCTGGTGCGACGACCAGGTCGAGTTCGAGTTCGGGCTCGACGTACTCCTCGACGGCCTCGAACGGCTTCACAACGCCAGTACGCCGCAGCGCTGACTGCGTCGGCATCGACGCCTCACCCGGCCGGGGTGAATGTCCGATCGCCCACCCACGGGCAGCGGCAAGTCGTTGAAGGCCGCCGACGATCTGACTTACCGTCCTCACGTCGGTTCGCGTCCGGTTCGAGCCGACCACAGGGACCGCAACAGGGGGCGCTCCCTCCTTGCCGGTCTGCTCGGTCATCGGATCGTGAGGAGGGCGGATGCCGTACTCAGGCAAGGACGCCTCGGACGCTACGCGTGCCGTCAACGCCGCTGCGGTCAGCGGCTACGACATGGGGGACCGGCAGGACTTCACCGATGCCGATCGTGGCCTGATCGCGCCGTGGCCGGGCCAGGTCGTGAGCAACCAGGACGGGCACGTCATCTTCGACCCGGCGTGGTTCGAGTTCATCGACGACGACGCTCCAGCACCGGACACGGTCGATACAAGCCTGTGGCGCCAGTCCCAGCTGATGCGCCGAGGCGGTCTGTACCAGGTCGCCGACGGCGTCTACCAGGCACGCAACAACGACATCGCGAACCTGACGGTCATCGAGGGCGAGGACGGCCTGGTCGTCGTCGACTGCATGAGCGGAGTCGAATCGGCCCAGCAGGGGATGGCGCTGATCCGCGAACATGTCAGCGACAAGCCCGTCGTCGCGGTCATCTACACGCACACCCATATCGACCACTACGGCGGCGTCAAAGGCGTCGTCGATCCGGCGGATGTCGCGTCCGGGAAGGTGCCGATCATCGCGCCGGGGACGATCGCGTCGTTCGACAAGTTCGCGATCGGTGAGAACGTCGTCGCGGGCAATGCGATGTCGCGGCGGGCGTTCTACGCCTTCGGCGGCCTGCTCGACATCGAGCCCAAGGGCATGGTCGGCTGCGGCATCGGCATCATCTCGACCCGCG
>DATFRX010000077.1:0-11158 GCA_035262905.1 Nocardioidaceae bacterium | reverse complement strand
GCGACGACGACTGCCAGCCGAGGGCAGCGGCTCGAGAGCGTACGGCCTCGTCGGTCTCGCCGCGGAGCACCGAGTCGACGACCAGCGCCTCGAGCCGGGCGTCCCAGGCGCCTCGCATCTCGGCGGCCCGGGCGTACACTTCGGCGGCGGCGAAGGCCACCTCACGGGAGAAGTGCAGGATCCCGGCGCGTACCTCGGCACCGTCCTCCGGGCCGAGCAGCTCGTCCACCTCGGACTCGACGACCTCGATGGTCGTGCGCACCATCGACACGGTCTGCTGCAGGGTCACGACCCGGGCGAGCGCGGTCGGCGCCGTGCCGAAGACGTCGGCCCGCAGCGCACTCGGCTCGGAGTCGGACTCGCGGAACCAGTCGACGAACGACGAGATGCCGCTCTGGGCGACCATGCCGATCCACGCTCGGTCGCGGGCTGACAGCTCGCGGAACCAGGGGAGATCGCGGTCCATCCTGGCCACTGCCGCGGTCGCCAACGGAGCGACGGCCCGGCTGAGCCGTCGCGCCAGGACCGCCCGGGATCGTGACGCCACGTCACCAGCGTAGTGATCGGGCGTCGATCCGGCCCGATTCACGACTGGCGCACGGTGTCCCGCCCGGCCCGGCGACCGGCGCACCATGCCCCGCTTTCGGCCGCCAACCGGGGCGTTGTGCGCCACTCGCGATGCGATCCAGGGCATCGTGCGCCACTCGCCGGCTACGTGAGCAGCGTCGCAGCGAGCGCGACCTCGGTGCCGGCGAGGCCAACCGAGAGGTAGATGGTGCGGTCGGAGTCGCCGGTCCGGCCGGGTGCGTCGCCCGCAAGTACGGCGCCGAGGCTGACTACCCGGCCAGCGTGGCGATCAGCGCTGGCGATGGCCGGCGGGTCATAGGCGTCGAGCTGGGTCGGCGAATCGGTCACCAGGGCGGTGGCGCTCTCGAGCAGGTCCTCTGCGAACTCGGATCGGCCCTGCTGCTTAGGTCCCAGCGTCGTGACATGGCATCCGGCCGCCAACCAGTCGGTGTGAATGACTGGCTCGGAGCTGTTGGTCGCCAGGATCACGATGTCGGCGTCCTCGACCGCGGCCTGGGCCGACGGCGACGCGGTCGCGGCGAGTCGCAGCTTCTCGGTGGCCCGCTGCGCGAACTCCCGGCGACGTCGTTCGTCTCGGCTGTAGACCCGTACGGTGTCGAGCTGCCGTACTGCCGAGACCGCCCACAGCTGGGTCCACGCCTGCCGGCCGGTGCCGACGAGTCCGAGCGCCGAGGCCGCCCGCGGCGCCAGTGCATCCGCCGCGACGCCGCCGAGCGCGCCGGTCCGCCGCCGGCCCAGCTCGGCCCCGACGACGATGCCGAGCAGCCGGCCGGTGACGTCGTCATGAACGACCACGACCTGGTCATCGCGAGCCTTGGGATGGTCGCGATCGAAGGTGTCGTACGACCGGTAGCCGAGCCATCGCCCTCGCCAGCGACCGACCGTGAACAGCAGCCGGCCCTCGCCGAGGTCGGTCACCGATCGGGCGGGCGCGACGAGCTCGCCCCGATGCGCGGCCAGCACCGCCTCCCGCATCGTGGCTACCGAATTGGCGGCCGTAAGGCCGGCGCGTACATCCGCATCGGTCAGCGTCGTCGTCATGGCCCCATCCTCCGCCGCGCCCACTGGCGGTAGCCAAATCGCGAAACACGCCGGCGTGTTTCGCGATTTGCCTACCCCCAGTGGGACGGGAGGGTCCGTCGCCGGGTCGTGCAAGGATCGCGGAGTGGATCCGGTCGCCGCGCTGAAACGCATCGCCTACCTGCTCGAGCGGTCCCGTGCCGACACGCATCGGGTGCGGGCGTATCGACGGGCGGCCTGGACGCTGGCGAAGCTGCCGCCGGACGAGGTCGCCGCCCGCGATCGGGCCGGGACTCTGACCGACCTGCCGGGGGTCGGCGCCAAGACCGCCTCGATCGCCCACGATGCCCTCGCCGGCCAAGTACCGCCGTACCTCGCCGAGCTGGAGGATGAGGCCGCCGAGCCACTCGATACCGGCGGCGAGTCGATGCGGCAGTTGCTGCACGGCGACCTGCACAGCCACTCGGACTGGTCCGACGGCGGCAGCCCGATCGACGAGATGGCCGAGGCCGCTCGCGATCTGGGCCACGACTACCTCGCACTCACCGACCACTCGCCCCGGCTGCAGGTGGCCAACGGGTTGTCGGCCGAGCGGCTGCGTGAGCAGCTCGGCGTCGTGGCCGAGCTCAACGAGTTGCTGGCACCGTTCCGGATCCTCACCGCCATCGAGGTCGACATCCTCGAGGACGGCACGCTCGACCAGGATCCGGACCTGCTCGACGAGCTCGACATCGTGGTCGCCAGCGTGCACTCCAAGCTGCGTTCGGATCGGCTGGTCATGACGCAGCGGATGGTGACCGCCGTACTCAATCCCCGGGTCGACGTGCTCGGCCACTGCACCGGCCGCCTGGTCGAAGGCAATCGGGGCAAGCGGCCGCCGTCGCAGTTCGACCCGGCGGCCGTCTTCGGTGCCTGTCGCGATGGGGGTACGGCGGTCGAGATCAACTCCCGGCCCGAGCGGCGCGACCCGCCGGGGGACCTGATCGGGATCGCCCTCGAGCACGACTGCGTGTTCTCGATCGACACCGACTCGCACGCGCCGGGGCAGTTGGAGTTCCTCGACTACGGCTGCGCTCGGGCCGTGAAGTACGGCGTGCCGCCCGATCGGGTGATCAACACCAAATCGGCCGACGACCTGCTGGCTTGGTCGGCCGAGCGGCGCAACGGCACAACGCCGTAATTGCTGCTAATCCTGCCGCTTCGTCCTGACGTCTGGCCGAATCCGTTCGTCGCTTCGGGACGTTCGACCGATGCGCCCGAGCGCGAGTCCGATTCACCTTGGCAGGAGCGCAACTGCCCTCCAAGGAGGGTCATCATGGTCTGGTTCATCGTCATCATCGCCCTCGTCGTCATCACTGTCGGTTTCGTCGAGTGGCGGCTCTGGAACAAGCCCCAACCGAACTCGCTGCAGAACGGCGGCGATCCGTATCGCTTTAGGTACTCGTCGAAGCCCTGTACAGGTGAAAACAACGTCTTCGACCAGCATCACGCAGGTGGGCGCGACTTCGACCAGCGTCACGACTGACCGAACCCCACTGGCTGCACAAGCGGCTGCCTGCCCTGAGCCGTGTACGGGTGTCAGCCGACGAGCGTCTGCTTCGGCCGTACGACGCAGAACTCGTTGCCCTCCGGATCGGCGAGCACGGTCCACGACTCGTCTCCGGTCTGGCCGACGTCGACTCGCCGAGCGCCGAGCCGGATGATCCGCTCGATCTCGGCCTCACGGTCCTCCGGGTCCGGGTTGAGGTCGAAGTGCAGCCGGTTCTTCACCGTCTTCTGGTCCGCGACCGGCATGAAGCAAAGCCCGATCGGCGCGTCGCGATCCGGACCGACGACGATCTCGCGCTCTCGCTCGGACAGGATCTGCCAATCGAGGACGGCGGCCCAGAACCGGGCCAGGCGCGGGAGGTCGTGGGTGTCGACGACGATGTGATGCAGCGCGACGGCCATCCGGTCAGTATGGTCCGAGATCGGTCCTCGCGGGCGTCTGCGATGCTTCGTACGAAGCCCCGATCGTGAGGAACGGTGATGACCTCTCCCAGCCCCGGCTACTCGATCACGGTGCGGGTCGAAGCGCCCGCGTCGGCGACGGCGACCTCCGAGCTCACTGCGGCGATCAGCAAGGCGGGCGGTGTACTCACGGCGCTGGACGTCGTGGACTCGCAGGCCGACCGGCTCGTCGTCGACGTCAGCTGCGACGCGGTCGACATCGACCACGCCGACGCGATCACGGCCACGCTGCGCGACCTCGAGGGAGTCGATGTACGGAAGGTCAGTGACCGCACGTTCCTGATGCATCTCGGCGGCAAGCTCGAGGTCAACCCGAAGGTCCCGCTGAAGCACCGTGACGATCTGTCCCGTGCGTACACGCCGGGCGTCGCACGGGTGTCGATGGCGATCGCCAAGAACCCCGACGACGCGCGCCGGCTGACGATCAAGCGCAACACGGTCGCCGTGGTCACCGACGGATCGGCCGTGCTCGGGCTCGGCAACATCGGGCCGGCCGCCGCGCTGCCGGTCATGGAGGGCAAGGCCGCGCTGTTCAAGCAGTTCGCCGGCGTCGACGCCTGGCCGGTCTGCCTCGACACCCAGGATCCCGACCGCATCGTCGAGATCGTGCAGGCGATCGCGCCGGTCTACGGCGGGGTCAATCTCGAGGACATCGCGGCACCGCGCTGCTTCGAGATCGAGCGCCGGCTGCGCGAGCTGCTCGACATCCCGGTCTTCCACGACGACCAGCACGGCACGGCGATCGTGGTGCTTGCCGCGTTGAAGAATGCGCTGCGGGTCGTGAAGAAGGAGCTCGAGGACGTACGGATCGTGGTCAGTGGCGTCGGTGCCGCCGGGCATGCCGTGATCCGGCTGCTGCAGACCCAGGGTGCCGGCGACATCATCGCCTGCGGCCGCTCCGGGGCGGTCTATCCCGGCCAGGAGGTCGGTGACGAGTTCCGGCGCTGGATCGCCGAGAACACCAACCGCGAGGGCCGTACCGGCTCGCTCCGTGACGTGCTCCCAGGCGCCGACGTGTTCATCGGCGTCTCCGCGCCGGGCCTGCTGACCGGCGACGACATCGCCAAGATGGCCGACAACGCGGTCGTCTTCGCACTCGCCAACCCGGACCCCGAGGTTGATCCCTACGAGGCCCGGACCCATGCCGCCGTCGTCGCGACCGGCCGCTCGGACTTCCCCAACCAGATCAACAACGTCCTGGCGTTCCCGGGCTACTTCCGCGGCATGCTCGACGCGCACGCGCACGAGATCACCGACGAGAGCATGCTGGCCGCCGCGACCGCCATCGCCGACGCCGTCGCACCCGAGCGGCTCAACCCGAGCTATATCGTGCCGAGCGTCTTCGACGCCGCCGTGGCACCGGCGGTCGCCGAGGCCGTACGCAGGTCGGTCACCAAGCCCGAGGGCTGAGCGGCGCCGTCGATGAGCCTCGACCGTCGGCTGGCTGTGCTCGACGCACCTACCAACCTGGGCCTGCGGCCGCCACGTCCGGGTGCCGAGCCCGGCGTACGCGGTCTGGCCGCCGCCCTGCGCGAGCGCGATCTGGTACGCCGGATCGGCGCGGTCGATGCCGGGTCGGTCCCGGTGGCGCCCTACGGCGATGTGCCGGACGAGGCGACCGGATTCCGCAACGGACCGGCGATCGCCGCCTTCACCGAGGCGTTGGCGTCCCGGATCGGTGAGCTGCTCGACGAGGGGCAGCTCCCGGTCGTGCTCGGCGGCGACTGCAGCGTCATCCTCGGCGCCACCCTCGCGCTCCGGCGTCGGGGCACGACTGCACTCGCCGCCGTGGACGGCCACGACGACTACTCACTGCCGCGCGATCCGGAGCCCTACCGCGGCCGGTTCGCCGCCGCGGGCCTCGACGTCTGGCTGGTCACTGGGCACGGCTCACCGGTCCTGGCCGACATCGACGGACTCGGGCCATACGTCGAGGAGTCGCGGGTGGTCCAGATCGGGATGATGCGCGAGCCCGGCGACGAGCGCGCCTACGCGACCGAGGCGTTCGATCGCAGCGACATCCTCTGCTACCGCGCCGACGACATCCGCCGCGAGGGCGGCAACGCCGTCGGCCGGCTGGCCCGCTCGCATCTGCAGTCGTCCGGCGCCGACGCCTTCTGGCTGCACGTTGACGTCGACGTACTCCACCAGGACCAGATGCCCGCCGTCGACTCGCCCAACCCCTTCGGCATCACTACCGACCAGCTCGCCCCGATCTTGTCCGAGCTCGTGTCCAGCCCGATGTGCAGTGGCCTCGACATCGCCATCTACGACCCAGACCTCGACCCCACCGGAGAGGGCGCCCGCCTGCTAGCAGATCTCGTTACCGAGGTCCTTGGCGATCCGACCGGATCTTGAGGGATTGGGGTAGCTACCGCTACCGATAGCCCTCAAGATCCGTCGAGCGACGCAGCAGCCTCAGGCGTCCGCGCCCTCCTGCGGCACTCCCGCCACGGCGGTCGGGTCGTCGATGTGGAAGCGCTCGAACGCCTCAACCGCCACCTTGGACTTGATCGCTCGCCGCTTCGCGAGCGCGTCGAGCGCCGCGACCACGATCGACTCGGCGTCGATCTGGAAGAAGCGCCGGGCCGCAGCGCGGGTGTCGGCGAAACCGAAGCCGTCGGCGCCGAGCGACTGCCAGTCGCGGGGCACCCAGCGGGCGATCTGGTCGGGCACGGCCCGCATGTAGTCGCTGACCGCGAGGACCGGCCCGGGCGCGTCCGCGAGTCGCCGCGTCACGTACGGGATCACCGGCTCGTCACCGGGGTTGTTGAGGTTGTGCCGTTCGACACTGACCGCCTCGCGGGCCAGCTCGTTCCACGACGTCACCGACCAGATGTCCGCGGCGACGCCGTAGTCCTCGGCCAGGATGCCCTGTGCCTTCAGCGCCCACGGCATCGCGACTCCGGAGGCGAGCAACTGGATCCGCGGCGCCTTGCTGCCGAGGTTGTCCGCCGGCTGGTAGCGGTACATGCCGCGCAGCAGGCCCTCGACGTCGAGGTTCTCGGGCTCGGCCGGCTGCACGATCGGCTCGTTGTAGACCGTGAGGTAGTAGAAGACGTCCTCGCCGTGCGGATGCTCGTCGGTGGAGCCGTACATCCGCTCGAGCCCGGCCCGGACGATGTGCGAGATCTCGAACGCCCACGCCGGGTCGTAGTGCACCGCGGCCGGGTTGGTCGCCGCCAACAGGGGTGAGTGCCCGTCGGCGTGCTGCAGTCCCTCGCCGGTCAGGGTGGTCCGGCCGGCCGTCGCACCGATCAGGAAGCCGCGGCCCATCTGGTCGGCCATCGACCACATGAAGTCGCCGGTGCGCTGGAAGCCGAACATCGAGTAGAAGATGTAGACCGGGATCATCGGCTCGCCATGCGTCGAGTACGACGTGCCGGCCGCGATCGCCGAGCCCATGGCGCCGGCCTCGCTGATGCCCTCGTGGAGCATCTGGCCCTGCTCGGACTCCTTGTACGCGAGCAGCAGCTTGCGGTCGACCCCTTCGTACTTCTGGCCGTGCGGGCTGTAGACCTTGGCGGTCGGGAACATCGAGTCCATGCCGAAGGTGCGGTACTCGTCCGGGGCGATCGGCACGATCCGCGGCCCGACCTCGGGATCCTTGATCAGGTCGCGCAGCAGCCGGACGAACGCCATTGTGGTCGCCACCGCCTGCTTCCCGGAGCCGGCCGACATCTCGGAGTAGACCGGGTCGCCCGGGAGCTTCAGCGGCTGCGGGTTGACCCGGCGCTGGGGGAGCGGACCGCCGAGCTGGCGCCGCCGCTCCAGCATGTACTGGATCTCCTCGTTGTCCTCGCCAGGGTGGAAGAACGGCGCGATCTCGGCCTCGTCGATCGACTGGTCGGCGATCGGCAGGTAGAGCCGGTCCCGGAACCGCTTCAGGTCGTCGTTGGTCAGCTTCTTCATCTGGTGTGTCGCGTTGCGGCCCTCCAGCGCCTCGATCGTCCAGCCCTTGATCGTCTTGGCCAGGATGACGGTCGGCTGCCCGACGTGCTCGGTGGCCGCCTTGAACGCGGCGTAGACCTTGCGGTAGTCGTGGCCCCCGCGGGGGAGCTTGCGCAGCTGGTCGTCGTCGAGGCCCTCGACGAGCTTGCGCAGCCGTGGGTCGTCGCCGAAGAACTTGTCCCGGATGTACTCGCCGGTCTCGACCGAGTAGGTCTGGAACTGGCCGTCCGGGGTCCGGTTCATCTGGTTGACGAGTACGCCGTCGACATCGCGGGCGAGCAGGTCGTCCCACTCGCGGCCCCAGATCACCTTGATGACGTTCCAGCCGGCGCCGCGGAAGTACGACTCCAGCTCCTGGATGATCTTGCCGTTCCCGCGTACCGGGCCGTCGAGCTGCTGCAGGTTGCAGTTGATGACGAACGTGAGGTTGTCGAGCTCCTCACGGGCCGCGACGCCGATCGCGCCGAGCGACTCCGGCTCGCCCATCTCGCCGTCGCCGAGGAACGCCCAGACGTGCTGCTGGCTGGTGTCCTTGATCCCTCGGTTGTGCAGGTAGTGGTTGAACCGGGCCTGGTAGATCGAGTTGATCGCGGTCAGGCCCATCGAGACGGTCGGGAACTCCCAGAAGTCCGGCATCAGCCGCGGGTGGGGATACGAGGACAGCCCGTTGCCGAAGCCGTGGGAGACCTCCTGGCGGAAGTTGGCCAGCTGCCGCTCGGTGATCCGGCCCTCGAGGTAGGCCCGGGCGTAGATGCCCGGCGAAGCGTGGCCCTGGATGAAGATCTGGTCGCCGCCGCCCGGGTGGTCCTTGCCCCGGAAGAAGTGGTTGAAGCCGACCTCGTAGAGGCTGGCCGCCGACTGGTAGGTCGCGATGTGGCCGCCGACGCCGAGCCCCTCCCGGTTGGCCCGCGACACCATGACGGCGGCGTTCCACCGGATGTACGCCCGGATCCGACGCTCGATGTGCTCGTCGCCGGGGAACCAGGGCTCCTTGTCGGGCGGGATCGTGTTGATGTAGTCGGTGCTGCGCAGCGCCGGGACGCCGACATTGCGCTCACGGGACCGTTCCAGGAGCCGGAGCATGACGTACCTCGCCCGGTCCCGGCCGCGCTCGTCGAGTAGCGCGTCCAGTGATTCGACCCACTCGTGGGTCTCGTCGGGATCGATGTCGGGGAGCTGGGTCGGCAGCCCCTCGTGGATGATCGGGCGGGTTTCGCCCCGGCCGGTCGAAGGCGGGCCAGACGTCGACGTTGTCATGTTCTCATCCTGACACTCCCGGCCATTGACCCCACAATGTCGTACAGCACAGCCGATCGGAGGCACGCGCCCGGACCGATAGTGAGTCGACGGCTGGACCCACTAAGGTGTCGGGCGAGCAAGTCGGCCCAGGTGCGGGCTGGAACATCAAGGAGGAGCACAAGTGACGGCGACCGGGGACGGCGCGGGCGAGCGGCGGGCAGCCGAAAGGCTGGGCTTCCGCGCCGAGATGGTGGTGCAAGAACTCGGGTGGGATGACGACGTCGACCAGGATCTGCGCCAGTCCATCGAACAGGTGACTGGCGCCGAGCTTGTAGGCGGTGACTATGGCGACGTGGCCGACGCGGTCATGTTGTGGTGGCGCGAGGACGACGGCGATCTGGTCGACGCTCTCGTCGACGCGTTGACCGATCTGGCCGATGGCGGCTCGATCTGGCTGCTGACGCCGAAGGTGGGCCAGGACGGCCACGTCGACCCGACCGATGTCGCCGAGGCGGCGCCGATCGCGGGCGTCTCGGTCACCACGACACAGCCGGCCGGTCAAACCTGGTCGGCGACCAAGCTGGTCAAGCCGAAGGCTGGTCGCGGCCGGCGGTAGCCCTTGGGGACCACTCGGAGGAAGGACGCCAGCCAGGTCGTACGCGACTCGTCGGCTGCGGTGTCCCTGGCCGCCCAGAGCGCTTGGGCACTGGCTCGGACCGGGCTGATCCGGCCCTATCGGCCCACGCGACTGCTTCGGCTCACCCGTTCCCTGGTCCGCTGGGGCACCGGCCCGGCCGGGGGCTACGTGGCGCTGGCCGATCGGATGCCCGACGCGATCGGGATCGTCGACGAGCTCGGCTCGCTGACCTTCGGCCAGATCCATCGCGAGACGAACGCGATCGCCCGCGGTCTGGCGAGCCTCGGAGTACGCGAGGGCGACCCGGTTGCGGTGCTCTGCCGGAATCACCGCTGGTTCGTCGAGGCGGCGGTCGGAGTCGCAAAGCTCGGCGCAGATGTCCTCGATCTCAACACGGCGTTCAGCGGACCCCAGCTCAGCGAGGTGCTCGATCGCGAGCGGCCGCGCGTCCTGATCCACGACGCGGAGTTCGCCGAGATGTTGTCCGGCGCCCCCGGCGAGCGGGTGGTGGCCTGGCACGACGACGCCGAGCCCGCCGACGCGACCACCCTCGCCGATCTGGTCGGGCGCCATGACGACAGCGACCTGGCGGTGCCGGACCGGGAGGGCCGTACGGTCATCCTCACCTCCGGGACCACCGGCTCGCCGAAGGGCGCCAGTCGCGGATCCGGCTCGTTCAGCGCGGCGGCCGCGCTCGTGTCGCGGCTGCCGTTCCGCCACGGTTGGCGGGTCCACGTGGCGGCGCCGATGTTCCACACCTGGGGCTGGGCCCACCTGAACCTGTCGATGCTGATCGGGTCGACCCTGGTGCTGCGGCGGCGCTTCGACCCCGAGGGCTTCCTGGCGACGGTTTCCGAGGAGCGTTGCGACGCCGCCGTGGCGATCCCGGTGATGCTGCAACGCGTCCTCGAGCTCCCCGAGTCGGTACGCCGTCGCTACGACCTGTCGTCGCTCCAGGTGCTCGCCGCGAGTGGGTCGGCACTGCCGGGCGACCTGTCGACTCGGTGGATGGACGCCTTCGGCGAGCACCTCTACAACGTCTACGGCTCGACCGAGTGCGCCTGGGCGACCATCGCCTCGCCGGCCGACCTCCGCCAGGCTCCCGGCACCGCCGGCCGGCCGCCGCTCGGCACGCGGGTCGAGCTGTTCGACGACAGCGGCCGGCCGGTTACAGACGGCGTCGGCCGGATCTTCGTTGGCAATCCGATGCTGTTCGAGGGCTACACCAGCGGCGGCTCCAAGGAGACCATCGCCGAGCTGATGGCGACCGGCGACGTCGGCCGAATCGAGGACGGTCTGCTGTTCGTCGAGGGCCGCGACGACGACATGATCGTGTCCGGCGGGGAGAACGTCTATCCGCTCGAGATTGAGGACTGCCTGGTCCGCCACGACGACATCGCCGACGCGGCCGCCATCGGCGTCGACGACGAGGAGTTCGGCCAGCGGCTGCGCACGTTCGTCGTGCTCCGCGACGGCGCCGAGCTGACCGAGGACGACGTACGCGACCACGTCAAGGCGCAGTTGGCGCGCTACCAGGTTCCCCGGGACGTGTGGTTCTGCGCCGAGCTGCCCCGCAACGCCACCGGCAAGGTGCTCAAGCGCGAGCTCGAGACCTGGGAGCGCCCCGCCGACGGCTAGATCGTCGCCCTGCTGCGACACCACGTTCTCGTGGTATCTGAGCACTCCGCACGGCGCCGATCCCATCCAGAGTGC